>JBCCMX010000079.1:0-9832 GCA_039026135.1 Pseudomonadota bacterium
CGCTCGCGTCGTATGGCGCCAGTGTGCGGGTGACCAGTGACGATCACTGGGTACGGATTGATCTCACCGACATGGCCATTCGTCCCCTATTCGAGACCGGCGACGGCGCCTTGAATGGCACCGGAGAAGACCTTGTTCGGGCGACCGCGCGCGTGCTGGCGCCGCTTTCCTGGCCGGTCAAAATTGAGGGGCATACGGATAGTATTCCGAGTGAGACGCCGGGATACTCCAACTGGGAACTGTCTGCAGATCGGGCCAATTCGGCTCGCCGGATTTTGCTGAGAAATGGTGTAAACCCAGCGCGTTTTCAGGGGGTTATGGGGTTATCGCATACAAAGCCATTGATTGCTGAAGCCCCGCACTTGCCAGCCAATCGCCGCATCTCCATAGTCCTAGACCTCAACCGCGCCGACGCGTTATAGCGATACGGGCAGAGGTGGCCCTGGAGCGAAGACGCACAATATGACGACTATGGAAATCATGGCCCATTGGCCGATGTGGGCGAGCCTCCTCGCCGTCATTGGGGCTATCGTCTTTTACATGCTCGATCGCTGGTCGATGGAAATCGTTTCTGTCGGCATTATTGCAGGGCTACTTATTCTGTTCAGCCTTCCCGGCGCAACATCGGCGAGCGGCGCGCCGGTCGGCGCAGCGGATCTTCTGTCCGGCTTTGCCAATCCAGCTCTGATCACGATTATGGCGCTTCTAGTGGTTGGACAGGGCCTGTTTCAGACCGGCGCTCTGGAAGGACCGACTAAGGCGCTTGTGCGGTCTTATGACCGGCGACCACGCCTGACGCTGGTCGGCGCTTTTGGCGCGGTATTTGTGATCAGCGCGTTTACGAACAATACGCCGGTGGTCATAATGTTTCTGCCCATTATGTCCGCGATTGCGGCACGGATGGGCGCGTCGACATCGAAACTGATGATGCCGCTGAGTTTCGTATCGATTTTTGCCGGCATGACGACCCTGATCGGGACATCGACCAACCTGCTGGCCGCTGATGGCTATGCCCGTATTGTCGGCACCGAACTTGGCTTTTTCGAACAGACCAGCCTCGGCTTGATCCTGGCCGGTGCGGGCGTTTTGTATCTTGCCATTGCGGGCCCGATCTTCCTGCCCAACCGGGCTGGCGGCGCGGACACGATCACAGCTTCCGGCAAACAGTTCGTGGCCCAGTTTGAGGTGACGCCGGGCCACTTTCTAGATGGGACACAGGCGATTGCGGGGATGTTTCCGAAACTGACGGACATGACCGTCCGCATGATCCAGCGCGGCGAGAAAGCGATCCTGCCGCCTTATGACGATATTACGCTGCGGCCCGGTGATCTGGTTATCGTCGCGGCCACGCGCCAGGCGCTGACCGATTTGCTCGCCGGCAAGCCAAGCCTGTTGCAGGACATCTGGAGCAGCGACTTTCCTGAAGGCGCCGAGGAAGACGAAAATAGTCAGCTCGGCATGGTCGAGGCGGTGATCGCCCCGGGCTCTCGCATGGCGGGGCGCACAGTGGAAATGCTTGGGTTTCGCCGGCTGACCCATGCCGTAACGCTAGGCATTCAGCGGCGCTCGCGTATGATCCGCTCAAAACTGGCCGAGATCCGGCTTGAGGCGGGTGACACGCTGCTCTTGTATGGCCCTGTTAGTGCGTTTCGTAATCTGCGCACTAGCCGCGATATTATCCTGCTGGAATGGTCGCAGACTGAGTTTCCAACCACAGCGAAGGCGCAGGTTGCCCGGCTTATCACTCTGGGCATGGTCGCTGCTGCCGCGACGGGTTTCATCAGTATCGCGCTGGCCTCGATTATTGCAGCAACGGCCATGATCCTGTTGCAATGCCTCAATACCCGCCAGGCCAGCCGGGCGCTCGATCTGCGTATCTACCTGATTATCGCCGCCGCGCTTGCACTTGGCACAGCGCTTGAGCTGACGGGCGCGGCCATGCTGATCGCAGAATTGGTGGTTACGACTGCCTCGCCTTTTGGCACGCTGGCGGTTTTGTCGGCAATCTTTTTGGCAGTGGCGCTTTTGACCAATATTCTAAGCAATGCCGCGACAGCGGTTTTGTTCACGCCGATTGCGTTAAATGCGGCCGAGCAGCTGGGCAGTGATCCCTTGCCCTTCCTTCTGGCCGTGATTTACGCCGCCAATTGTGCCTTTGCGAGCCCCATCGCCTATCAGACAAATCTGCTGGTGATGGCGCCAGGACATTATCGTTTCCGAGACTTCCTGTTCTTTGGCGGCCCGCTGGTCCTGATTATGTGGGCTGCATTTACGATTGCCGCCCCTTGGCGATTCGGACTTTAGGTGGCTTACTGGTCTTATGAGATTAGACGAGTCGCTTCTTCAGATACCCGGCATTCGCCGTGGCCTTCGATTCTACGTTACTGGCGCCGCGCCCTGCCCCTACTTGCCCGGCGAGGTTGAGCGCAAGGGTTTTACCCATCTCACACAAGACAATCCTGATGCGCTGCACGATCAGCTGAGCCAAGCCGGATTTCGCCGCAGCCAGACGGTAGCCTATCGCCCCGCCTGCCCGTCCTGCAACGCGTGCCGCTCCGTACGTGTGGATGCGAGCCATTTTAAGATGAGCCGCAATCAAAGACGGCTGCTGCGGACCAATACTGACATTACACGTCGTCCGGTCGAAGCGCGGCCCACCCGCGAGCAGTTTCGGCTGCTCAAGCGCTATCTGACGAGCCGCCATAAAGGGGCGGGCATGTCCGACATGGGTTTCCGCGAATATTGCAGCATGGTGAGCGATACGCCGGTGCAAACCCTGATGTTCGAGTATCGCCTCGGGGCGAGCGAGACAGCCCCTCTGGTTGCCGTTGCGCTGACCGATATCGTGCGCGACGGTTTCTCTATGGTCTACACGTTCTTTGATACCTCGCTCGACCGGCGAAGCCTCGGAACCTACATGATCCTGGATCATGTCGCGCATGTCGGCGAGCTCGGTTTGCCGCATGTCTACCTTGGCTATTGGATCAAGGGCAGCCAGAAGATGGACTATAAACGCCGGTTCAAACCGCTCGAAGTACTTGACGGCGGACATTGGCGGCGGCTTGAAGATCACGAATAAATACGCGAAAAACACACTCAGTATCACGGAGGGGCGCATGATTGATCGTCGCAAACTGTTGGGGGCGGCGACGTTTGGCGCGGCAGGGATCGGTATCGCTGCTTGCGGCAACCAGGTCGGCTCCCAGGCGGCGTCTGCAAATAGCGAGGTGCAGGTCAAGAAGCGGCGGCTGAACATGACGACGACCTGGCCGAAAGATCTGCCAGGCCTTGGCGGGGCGGCCCAGCGTGTTGCAGACCGAATTGAGGCCCTCTCCGGCGGTCAGATCAAGGTCAATGTTTATGCGGCCGGTGAGCTCGCTCCGGCCTTTCAGGCTTTTGATGAAGTCGCGTCTGGCAACATCGATATGTATCACGGCGCGGAGTATTACTGGCAGTCAAAATCAAAGGCATTCACGTTCTTTACTGCGGTTCCGATGGGAATGACGGCCGCGGAAACCATGGGGTGGATCGACTTTGGTGGCGGTCAGGCTCTCTGGGAGGAATTGTCTGGCCAGTTTGGCGTGATCGCTTTTCAGGGCGCAAATACCGGCCACCAGATGGGCGGCTGGTTTCGCAAGGAGGTCAATAGCCTGGAAGACTTCAAAGGCCTGAAAATGCGTATCCCAGGCCTCGGCGGCGACGTTGTTCGCGCGCTGGGCGGCGCCGCCGAAGCCCTGCCGGGCAGCGAGATTTATCAGGCCCTGCAAACCAGCCGCATCGATGCGGCCGAATGGGTTGGGCCGTGGAATGATTATTTCCTCGGTTTCCATCGCGAGGCGAAATTTTATTACGGACCGGGTTTTCATGAACCAGGCGCTTCACTCGCCCTCGGTATTAACCGCGCAAAATGGGACAGTTTCACACCAACCGAGCAAGCCATTATCCGTTCGGCCTGTAATGAGGTGAACCACTATGCTGTCGGCGAGTTCACCTATCAGAATGGTGTCTATCTCGACAAAATGGTGTCTGAAGAAGGCGTGCAGGTTCGCCAGTTTCCGAACGATGTGATGGGACAGGCCAAAGAGATTTCTGCTGATATTCGCCTTGATGCCGGCTCTGGCGGCGACCTGGAGCGGCGGATCTATGACAGCTATGAAGCGGCGCTAAAGCAGATGCGCGGCTGGGCGGCGATTTCCGACGGCCCGTATCTCAGCGCCCGCGAAATCTAGGCCAATATGGCGGACTTTATTCCTATCTTGGGAACTACATTGCGCTGGATCGGTGTGTGCCTGTTACCGCTTGGTCTTCTGCCGATTGCCATTTTGATTGCACCGAAGCGGTTTGCCGGCATCTCGCGCCATCTCATCACGCGCCTCGACGGCTTGTCAGGCTTTGCGCTGGATATCGCGATCGGCTTCTCATTCCTGATCATATTGGTCCAACTGGTCGTCCTGTTCTTGAGCAATGTTTACGGCGTCGCGTTTTCCTGGCTCAGCGATACAGTGATCTTTTCATTCGCTGGCATTTTCATGCTCGGGGCCGCTGCGACATTACGCGATGAGGGGCATGTCCGCGTTGATATTCTACGCCCGCGGTTCAGCGATGCGCAGCGGGCAATTGTCGAACTTGTTGGGTCGCTCGGTTTTATCTGGCCGATCGGCCTGCTTATCCTATATGGCGGCGCGGCCTCGCTGGCGCGGTCTTGGGCGGGGCTGGAGCCATTCAATGAAAGCGACGGTCTGCCGTTCAAATATCTGTTCAAGACGTTGATCCCGGCTTTCGCAGTTTTGATGATGGCGCAGGGATTGTCTCAGGCGCTGAAAGCCGCACGTATCCTGCGCGGTCTAGACGAGCCGCCTTCCCCAGCGGCGACCCACACGGTGGGACCAGCCTGATGGAACTGGAGCTTATCCTTGCCATTGCCATGTTCATGTCTGTCATCGCGGGTCTTCTGGCGGGCTATCCGGTTGCGCTGACGCTTGGCGGCGTCGCGCTGATCTTTGGCCTGATCGGCATCCAGTTGGAGTTGATTTCATTGCCGTTTTTGCGGACCTATCCGGGTCGCATACTGGGGTCGATGGAGAACCAGACGCTGATTGCAGTACCGCTTTTCGTCCTGATGGGCGTGATCCTAGAACGCTCGAAAGTCGCCGAGGACCTGCTGCACACTGCCAGCCGCCTGCTCGCCGGTATTCGCGGCGGTCTTGGCTACGCCGTTGTCATCGTTGGCGCGCTTCTGGCGGCCTCGACGGGCATTGTTGGCGCAACGGTGGTGACCATGACGCTGATTGCGCTTCCGACCATGCTGCGACAGGGTTATGACCCGAAACTCGCCACAGGCACGATTGCCGCTTCGGGCACGCTTGGCCAGATCATTCCACCATCCATTGTGCTGATCCTGCTCGCGGATGCCATTTCCAACGCCAATCAATCCGCCTCGACCAAGATTGCCGGCGGGGCGGGCACCGTATCTGTGGGTGACCTGTTTGCCGGCGCCCTGATCCCCGGACTGGTTCTGGTCGGCTTTTACCTCCTCTATCTGATCGCCAACGCGATCCTGAAGCCCTCAAGCTCCCCTTCGGCGAAACTATCGGAAGGTGACGCACCACTGACGGCGCTGGAGATCATATTGAGCCTCGGCGCCCCGCTTTTGCTCATCTTTGTGGTGCTCGGCTCCATTCTGGGCGGCATTGCGTCACCAACCGAGGCCTCGGCGATCGGCGCGGGTGGCGCGCTGTTACTGGCCGGCATCCGTCTGGCGCCAGAACAGGGTATGGAAGCCAGCCGCCGCTTCATTCTGGCTGGGGGCGCGGGACTGATCGTAATTGCGGCGCTAAGCTGGCAGTTCGACATGCGCCTGACCCGGGCCGACATACCGCTTGCGGCGCAGGCGGCTGTTGCAGCAAGTGGACTGGCCATAATCGTGTTCTTTCTGGCGCTGTTTGCGTCAGCCCGGGTTCTATCCCGCGCGCGTCAATTCAAGCCGGCACTTAAATCAGGCACTGAGGTCACAAGTATGGTCTTCCTCATCCTGATCGGCGCATCGTTGTTTTCGCTGGTCTTCAGAGGTTATGGCGGCGACGCGATCGTGGAGGACATGTTGCGCAGCGTACCGGGCGGCCTGTGGGGCGCGCTTGCCCTGACCATGCTTGTCATGTTTGTCCTCGGCTTCTTTCTCGACTTTATCGAGATCGTTTTTGTGGTCGTGCCGATTGTGGCCCCGCCGCTGATTATTCTTGGCGCCGACCCGATCTGGCTGGCTATTTTGATGGCGCTGAACCTGCAGACCAGCTTTCTGACCCCGCCGTTTGGCTTTGCGCTATTCTATCTGCGCGGGGCGGCGCCTGATGGCGTTGAAACGCTCGACATCTGGCGCGGCGCCATTCCGTATATCGGGCTGCAAATTGCCATGATCCTGCTGGTTGCGGCCCTGCCGGCGCTCGCGACCTGGTTGCCCGCTTATATGCAGTAGAGCTTAGAACTTCACCTCGGGCGCAACGCTAAGGGTGACGCGATCTTCGCCAAGATCAAAGAATTCACGCGGTTCGAAATTAAAGTTGCCGGCAATGATGGAACCGGGAAACTGTTCGCGGGCAGTGTTATAGTCCTGAACCGCAGAGTTGTAGAAGCGCCGCGCCGCAGCGATCTTGTCCTCAATGACCGCGAGTTCTTCCTGCAATTCCTTGAAGTTCTCGCTCGCCTTGAGATCCGGATAAGCCTCGGCCAAGGCAAACAGTTTGCCCAGTGCGCCGCTCAGTACGCCCTCTGCTTCGGCCATGTCGCCAGCAGAGCTGGCATTCACAGCCGCATTCCGCGCGGCAATCACATCGTCTAGCGTTTGGCGCTCGTGCGCGGCGTAGCCCTTGACGGTTTCAACCAGGTTGGGAACGAGGTTCTGGCGCTGCTTGAGCTGGACATCGATATCAGCAAACGCCTGATTGCAGCGCTGGCGACGCGACACCAAACCATTGTAGATCACGATACCGCCAATCACCAACGCGGCGATGATGCCAAGAATAATCAAAAGTCCATCCATGAACCTGTCTCCCCGAAAGCGATTCCGTTCAAAGGGTTAGCGAGCATTGCGGGCCCATGCAAGGCGATCAGTCCTGCAGAACCTGCGCTGCCCGTAGAAACACCGCCTGGAACATGTCCCGCGTCAGGCGGCCGGTATTCAGATTGTAGCGCGAGCAATGATAGCTAGAGAGGAGAATCTGGCCATTCGGCAAACGGAATTCAGCGCAGTGGCCGAACTTGAAGGCTGCTGGACGCAGGCCGAAGGTTCGCACAGCCGCGTCATGAGCAATCTTTCCGAGGCACAGGACCAGCTTCAATTCCGCCAGAGCCTCTATCTGCGCGCGCAGAAATGGGCTGCAATTTCGAATTTCAGCTGCGATGGGCCGGTTTTCAGGCGGGACGCAGCGAACGGCATTGGTAATCATCGCGCGATCAAGTCTGAGGCCGTCATCGGCCCGATTGTCGAAAGCGCCATTCAGAACACCAAGGCTTCCAAGCATCTCAAACAGCAAAAGACCCGATTGATCACCGGTAAAAACCCGGCCCGTCCGATTGGCCCCGGACGCGCCCGGCGCTAGCCCGAGGATCAACAGCTGGGCCTTCGGGTCACCAAAACTGGGGACGGCGCCGTTAAACCAGTCGGGGTGTTTAGTGCCCAGCGTTTCGCGATAGGCCACAAGGCGCTTGCACTGGCGGCAGTCTTTCGGCGGCTCGGGCGCGGTGAGCAATATGTAAACCCCTGAAATTAATGTGTATTCCTTGATGCACTTCGAGGGTGGCGTGCATAGGGACGGAATGCAAGTTGCGCTTGCAGAGATGTGCTGCACCGCATATAAAGACGGGCTACAGGAGATTCCATATGGCCCGCGTTACCGTCGAAGATTGCGTCGATAAAGTTCCTAACCGGTTTGAGCTGATTTTGCTCGCCGCACAACGTTCGCGCATGATCCGTGAAGGTGCGCCGATCACGGTGGATCGCGACAATGACAAGGACCCTGTTGTCTCGCTTCGGGAGATTGCCGAGACCAGCGTTGATCTGAAAGTGGTGAAAGAGTCTCTGATCGCAGACCTGCAAGAGGTTCGCCCTGGCGAAGAGGAAGAGCGCGAAGCCGATCGCATGGCGCTCGAGTCAGGTCCGGCGGCAACCGAAGACGACGTTATGCGTGCCTATCAAGCTGAGCTTGAGTCTGGCCGCGACGACCGAATGTGACGCGCGAATGGGTGTAGCGACGGCCAGATTTGAAGATCGGTCGCGCGCCACGCTGCCGCCGCGCGCAGGCATAGATAGCGAACCGTTCTATACCGGCGAAGAGCTCGCTGATGAGGTTTGCTCATATCAACCCAACGCGGACCATTCGCTGATTGTGCGCGCCTATGAATTTGCGCGCGAAAAGCATGGCGACCAGCTGCGCCAGTCAGGCGAGCCTTACTATTCCCATCCCGTGCGAGTGGCGATGCTGTTGACAACGGTAAAGCTTGATCAGGCAACGATCATGGCTGGGCTGTTGCACGATACAGTTGAGGACTGCGATGAGGTTCAGCTGGAGGACATTCGCCGGGTTTTTGGCGCCAATGTCGCTGAACTGGTGGATGGTGTGACCAAGCTTGGACAGCTTGAGTATCGCAGCGAAGCCTCAAAACAGGCGGAGAACTTTCAGAAATTCATTCTTGCGACGGTGAATGATATCCGCGTGCTGCTGGTCAAGCTCGCCGATCGTTTGCACAATATGCGCACCTTGCACTTCAAGCCGAAGGAAGAGGCGCGCAAACGCGTTGCCCGCGAGACGATGGACCTCTATGCCCCGCTAGCGCGGCGTATTGGCCTGCATTATGTCGCCTCCGAGATGGAGGATATTGCCTTTCAGCACTTGAACCCTGAAGCGCGCGGTCAGATCCTGTCGCAGCTTGAAGCGCTGGAAACTCAAAATGAGAGCGATCTCAGCCATATTCGCCAGGCCGTCGAAGATACAATGGCAAAGGGCGGAATTAAGGGCCGGATCAAGGGCCGGCGCAAAGAGCCCTACTCGATCTGGCGCAAGCTTGAGAAGAAATCGATCTCGTTTCGAAACGTGGCGGATATTTTCGGCTTTCGGATTGTCGTCGGCACGGTTGACGAATGCTACAAGACGCTGGGCATTTTTCACACATCATGGGCGTGCCTGCCAGACCGTTTTCGGGACTTCATTTCAGTGCCAAAGCCCAACGGATATGCATCGCTGCACACAACTGTGCGCGCCAGCGGCAATCGCCTGGTCGAGTTGCAGATCCGCACCGAGGCGATGGATGATACTGCCGAGCGCGGTGTGGCGGCCCATTGGACATACAAGAACAGCAATTACGGCTTTGATGCGGAATCGTCGCGCGCGGCGGGGCTCGATCCGGCCGCGAACCTGCGGGCGTTCGGCGAGCTTCTGGCCCAGGGCAGCGACGCGACTGATTTTCTCGAACATGCAAAGATGGAGATGTATCGCACGCATGTGTTCGCGTTCACACCAAAGGGCCGTTTGGTCCTGCTGCCGGCCGGATCAATGCCGCTTGATTTTGCCTATGCCGTTCACACCGCGATTGGCGACACGTTTGATGGGGTCTTGATCAACGGCGTCGCCCGCAGCCCACGCACGGTTCTGCAGAATGGCGATGTGGTTGAAGTCTCCCGGCGCGATGCGCCCCGCCCGGTGCCGGGGTATGAGGCGTTGACCGTCACGGGCCGAGCCCGCGGGGCGCAGAGACGCCTGCGGCGCGATCAGGAAACGCGCGAGTTCACCAATCTTGGACGCCATATGCTGGAACGCGCGCTGCGCCAGGTGGACATTGA
>JBCCMX010000080.1:0-9806 GCA_039026135.1 Pseudomonadota bacterium
ACTGGCGTCAACTTGTCAGCCATTCAATTGCCTTTATGGCGCCCTTCGCCGAGATCAAGTCAGCATATCGGCAAACCGTCGCCGCCGAAGCTGCCAAAAAATCAGGAAAATCAGGACCACGCCAGCCAGTACAGCATAACAACCCCAGCAGTGAACGCCATGCGGCCCGCCAGCGCTGCCCTGAAGGGCAATTGCGACAGTGCGACCAGAACACATCTGAAGTGTGAGCGGCGTTGCTGTGTCGACATGCGCCGCGATCTTCAAGACACCTGCGAAGATCAAAGCAAACGCCGAGCCGATTTGCGTGAGGATTAGCATATCAACAGCTCCCATTGGATGAGCCTGTTCTAGCGAGTGCGACCGGGAAGCACATAAGGGAAATCCCTTATTCTGACACGGCGCGGACATGGATATTCATCTCTCACCTTGGAGGCCATCTGCAGATGGCGGGCTATTGGAGGTGACGTCAGACCATGACCCAATTGATCGCATCACGACGCCAGAGCAATAATTCGAGCATTCTCGGCGTCGGCGCTCTGCTGACGGTGTTTTTGCTCCTTGCGCTATTCATGGTCGCGTACG
This sequence comes from Pseudomonadota bacterium, assembly GCA_039026135.1. GTDB lineage: Bacteria > Pseudomonadota > Alphaproteobacteria > Caulobacterales > Hyphomonadaceae > Henriciella. The sequence continues at coordinate 583 of JBCCMX010000080.1, forward strand.
CCAAAGACGGCGGCATGGCGATACAGGCACAGACGTTTATCGGGCTGGGCGGGGGGCTGCTGGTCGGGATATGCTTGTGGGCCGGCGCACTAATCGACCGTGATCCGTTTGACGAGAGCGAGTATGAAGACACGCTGGTCAAGTTCGGCGCCGCGGCGTCAATGTTCTGGGGGCTTGCCGGATTGCTGGTTGGCGTCGTCATTGCGCTGCAGCTGACCTGGCCGAGCATCTTCTATTTTCCCGAGCTTGGATGGACCAATTTCGGCCGACTGCGGCCGCTGCACACAAGCGCGGTGATCTTTGCCTTTGGTGGCAATGTATTGCTGGCGACCAGCTTCTATGTCGTGCAACGCACCTCCCGCACACGGCTTGCCGGCGGCATGTGGCCATGGTTCGTGTTCTGGGGCTATCAGATCTTTATCGTACTGGCGGCGACCGGCTACTTGCTCGGCATTACGCAATCAAAGGAATATGCCGAGCCGGAATGGTATGTGGATTTGTGGTTGACCCTGGTTTGGGTTGTCTACCTTCTGGTCTTCCTCGGGACGCTGTGGAAGCGCAAGGAACCCCACATCTATGTGGCCAACTGGTTCTATCTCTCCTTCATCGTCACCATCGCGATGCTGCATATCGTCAACAATCTCTCCATTCCGGTCAGCCTCAGCGGCTCGAAATCGGTGCAGGTTTTCGCCGGCGTCCAGGATGCAATGACGCAATGGTGGTATGGCCACAACGCGGTCGGCTTCTTTCTGACCACAGGTTTCCTCGCCATTATGTATTATTTCATCCCGAAGCGCGTGGATCGGCCAGTCTATTCCTATCGCCTATCCATCGTGCACTTCTGGTCGCTTATCTTCATCTATATCTGGGCCGGACCGCACCACCTGCACTATACCGCCCTGCCCCAATGGGCCCAAACGCTGGGCATGACCTTCTCAATCATGCTGTGGATGCCAAGCTGGGGCGGAATGATCAATGGCGTGATGACCCTGTCAGGGGCCTGGGACAAGTTACGCACCGACCCTGTGGTGCGCATGATGGTGGTCTCGCTCGCATTCTATGGCATGGCGACATTTGAAGGCCCGCTAATGTCAGTTCGCGCGGTCAATTCGCTCAGCCACTATACGGAATGGGGCATTGGCCATGTGCATTCCGGCGCGCTCGGCTGGGTTGGCTATATCAGCTTTGGCGCACTCTATTGCCTGGTGCCGTGGCTGTACAAGAGACAGGGGCTGTTCTCGAAGTCACTGGTTGAATGGCACTTCTGGATCTCAACGATTGGCATCCTGTTCTACATGATTTCAATGTGGTTTGCCGGGATCATGGAAGGCCTGATGTGGCGCGCCTATAATGAGTATGGCTTCCTGGAATACAGCTTCGTGGAAACTGTCGAAGCCAAGCATATCAGCTATATCATTCGTGCCCTTGGCGGCCTGCTCTACTTCGCTGGCGCCCTGATCATGGCATACAATCTGGTGCGCACATCGCTCGGTCATGGCGAAGCAACCGACCAGGAGACGCAAACCGATCCGTATACCCATCCTGAGCCGCGCGGTGCGCTGGCACCCGCTGAATAGGAAGGCGAGACAATGGGACTGATGAACAATCACGGCCTCCTCGAGCGTCACTCAATCTTGCTGACCGTTGGCATTCTTGTTGTCGTTTCGATTGGCGGGATCATCCAGATGGCACCGCTGATGTATATGGACAATACGATTGAAAAGGTTGACGGCATGCGGCCCTACACGCCGCTGGAACTGGCCGGCCGGGACATTTACATCCGCGAGGGCTGTTATGTCTGCCACAGCCAGATGGTGCGTCCGCTGCGTGACGAGGTGGAGCGCTATGGCCACTATTCTCTGGCGGCCGAGAGCATGTACGACCATCCGTTTCAGTGGGGATCGAAACGCACCGGGCCCGATCTCGCCCGTGTCGGCGGAAAGTATTCTGCCGAATGGCAAGTCGATCACTTGAAGGACCCGCGCGCACTGGTGCCAGAGAGCATCATGCCGCCATATGCCTTCCTCGCCGACAAGAAATTGAAGTTCAAGGATATGGGCGACCGCCTGAAGACCGAACGGTTTGTGGGCGTGCCCTATACAGACGCGATGATCGAGAATGCCGAGGCCCATATCTATGCCCAGGCTGAACCGAATGGTCGCGGATTTGATTACTATGACAGCCTGGTCAACGAATATGAAACCGCCGCAGGCCGCGAGGGCACCGTCGAAATCCGCGATTTCGACGGCGACCCCGACGTCATCACCGAGATGGATGCCCTGGTGGCCTATCTGCAGATGACCGGCACGCTGGTCGATTTTTCCACATACGAAGCTGATGATCTCAGCAACCGGCGATAGGAGGCCCGACAGATGTATGAGTTTCTTTCGAGCTTCGCCCAGACCGGTGGCCTGATTTATTTCGTGCTGATGTTCGCCGCAGCGCTCACCTATGCGCTGTGGCCGAAGAACCAGGAGACATTTGATGCTGCCGCGCGCTTGCCACTGAATGATGGAGGGCCATCTGATGACTGAAGAGACAAAAGATGTCGATAGCCATAGCGGCGTTGAAACCACCGGTCATAGCTGGGACGGTATAAAGGAGCTAAACAATCCGCTGCCACGCTGGTGGCTGATCATCTGGTACATCACGATTGGCTGGGCCGTTGTATACATGGTGCTGATGCCGGCCGTCCCTGCCCTGCCAGGGCTTGGCACCAATACAACTGGCTTGCGCAACCACTCCGACAGGGACCTTGTAGGCGAGGCGGTTCAGGAGCTTAAGACCGCACGCGTGGCACAGTCAGCCGCCCTTCTAGACGCCTCACTCGAGACCATTGAAACAGACCGAAATCTGCAACAATTTGCGCTGGCCATGGGCGAGTCGCTGTTTGGCGACAATTGCGCCACTTGCCACGGCGCCGGGGGACGTGGGGCCATTGGATATCCCATTCTGGCCGATGATGTCTGGCTTTGGGATGGCACATTGGATGGCATTGAATACACGTTGCGCCATGGCATCCGCCACGAGGCCGATGTCGACACGCGCTACTCGCTGATGCCGGCCTTTGGCCGCGACAAGCTTCTATCACCGGCGCAGATTGACGACCTGACGGAATATGTTCTCAACCTTTCCGGCGCCGAGGCCGACATGGACGCTGTCGCTCGCGCGGCCCCGATCTATAGCCAGCAATGCGTAGCTTGCCACATGGCCGATGGTACAGGCGATCGCAGCCAGGGCGCGCCGAACCTGACAGACGCGGAATGGTTGTACGGCAACTCGCCAGAGGCGATCTACAGCACGATCTACAATGCCCGCAACTCGCATATGCCGGCCTGGCAGGACCGGTTGGACGATGCCTCAATCAAGGCGCTGGCCGTGTATGTTCACACACTCGGTGGAGGTGAGTAGCGAGAGCCGATATGGGTCAAACGACACTCAACATCCACCCAGCGGCTGGCAAAGGCGCCCCCCCGGCGCCGCCGCCAAATGACCTCTACGCCAAACGCCAGCAGATTTACCCCAAGCTCGCGCATGGCAAATTCCGTCTGGTGAAATGGGCCGTGATGGCGGCGACGCTGACCATCTATTATGCGATTCCCTGGGTGCGCTGGGAGCGCGGCGAAGGCATCCCCAATCAGGCCGTGCTCGCCGACTTTGAAAGCGAGAAATTCTACTTCTTCTTTATCGAAATCTGGCCGCAGGACATTCACTATCTTGCAGGCCTGTTGATCCTATCGGCGCTCGGACTGTTTCTGGTTACGTCTCTGCTGGGCCGTGTGTGGTGCGGGTATACCTGCCCGCAAACCGTGTGGACCGATCTCTATATCTGGGTCGAGCGCGCCTTTGAGGGCGACCGGGCTGCGCGCATGCGCCTCGATAAGAGCCCGATGAATTTCAACAAGCTGTGGCGTAAGCTTGGCAAGCACACCGTTTGGCTCGTCATTGCGTTCTGGACCGGCGGCGCCTTTATTCTGTACTGGCATGACGCCCCGACCATTGCGCGCGGCTGGTTCGCCGGCGAAGCGCCGCTGTCGGCGTACTGGTTTGCCGGAATCCTGACGCTGACCACCTATTTCCTGGCCGGCTGGATGCGCGAACAGGTCTGCACCTATATGTGCCCCTGGCCACGTATTCAGGCCGCGTTGACCGATGAGCATGCACTGAATGTCACTTATCGCTATGATCGCGGCGAGCCGCGCGGGCCAAAACGCAAATCGGAGACCTGGGACGCGCGCGGGGACTGCATCGACTGTGATCAGTGTGTACAGGTCTGCCCGATGGGGATCGATATTCGCAACGGATCGCAACTTGAATGCATCCATTGCGCACTTTGCATCGATGCCTGCGATGAGATGATGACGAAGATCGATCGCCCCACCGGGCTGATTGCGTACGATACCGATATTGCTGTCGCTGCCCGGGCGGCACAGACAACGCCGCCCAACTACCGCCTAATCCGGTCTCGCACCGTGCTGTATGCGGTCCTGATGATCGCGATTAATACCCTGATGATTTGGGGACTGGCCACACGCGCGACAATTGAAGCCAATGTTCTAAAAGACCGCTCTCCGCCATTCGTGCAATTGTCCAATGGCGATATCCAAAACGGTTACACGCTTAAGCTCGTCAACAAACTGTCTGAAGCGCGAACCATGCTGATTGAGATCGAAGGTCCCGAGGGGCTGAATTATTCCGTTATAGGGATTGCACATGATAGTGAGGGCGCGCTTGAGCTGCCGGTCGAACCGCACGGTGTTGACCGTTATCGTATCCTTGTCAGCGCCCCGGCCGGCGAGGTGCAGCGCCAGATCACGATTACGGTTACAGACAAGTATAGCGGAGAGGCCGATGTGAACCGCGCCTCATTCAGAGGACCGAGCCAATGAGCGAGTTGTCAATCGAGACAGGCCATGAATCCCCAGAAACTGGCCTACGCGGCGTGCACGTCCTTCTGATCATGCTGGCCTTCTTCGGGCTGATGTTCGCGGTGAATGGCGTGTTTCTGTATCATGCGATCACGAGTTTCCCGGGTGAGGATGTGAAGAAGTCCTACTTGCAGGGCCTAAACTACAACGAAACGCTTGAGGCCCGGTCAGCGCAGGCGGCGCGCGGCTGGCAAGCCGAGGCGGGCCTGTCCGATGGCGAACTGGTTTTCCGTCTGGCCGACCAAGCCGGCGCACCGCTGTCTGGTTATCCTGCTGTGGCGCACGCGCGCCGACTGGCCACGAATGCGGACGACCTGATTTTGACGCTACAGCCAGGCCTGTCTGGCGAGTATCGCAGCGCGGTCAGCCATCTAGCACCCGGCATCTGGCGGTTAGACATCCGAATTCTGGACCGCGCAGCCGAGACCACTTTGTTCACGGCGCGCAAGGAAGTGATGGTCGAATGAGCACCCTCGCTCGACCCACCTCAGGCTGCCCGTCTGGCCTGGCGCCCCCCAGCCTAGCGGTTGCCGGCGACCTCTCTGCTTTCGTGCGCAACGATGGGTCGCTGAAAACACTACAGCTATCGGTGACCGGCGCGCGGTGCGGCGGTTGTCTGAGCAAGATTGAACAGGCTGTGTCCAGCCTGCCGGGCATTGAAACCGCGCGGCTGAACCTGTCGAACGGGCGGCTAAGCACGGCCTGGCACGGCGATCTGTGTGCGGACCGTGTCGCGAAAACCGTCTCCGACCTCGGCTATGGGGTTTCAGCCTTTGTCGAGGATGATGTCGGCGCCGCGGCCAAGCGTGAAGAACGCCAACTACTGATGTCCATGGGCGTTGCTGGATTTGCCGCAGCGAACATCATGCTCTTATCCGTATCGGTTTGGGCCGGCCATGGCGAGATGGGCGAGACGACGCGGCGCAGCCTGCATGCGCTTTCAGGCATTATTGCCTTGCCGGTATTGCTGTTTAGCGGGCGGCACTTTTTCCGGTCTGCGCTGAGCGCGCTCAAAGCCGGCCACGCCAATATGGACGTACCGATCTCGCTTGCCCTGGTGCTTGCCTACAGCGTGAGCGTTTGGGAAACGGTGAGAGGGAGCCCGCACGCCTATTTCGACGCGTGTGCGATGTTGATTTTCTTCCTACTGATCGGTCGCTTTCTTGACGCCCGCTTGCGTCGCCAGGCCCACGCGGCTGCCCACAGTCTGGCGGCGCTACGCAACCGCGCCGTCAAACGCCTCAATGCGGCAGGACAGGTTGAATCGGTCAAGGCACAGGATGTCAGGTCCGGCGATACGATCATTCTGGCTGCAGGCGAGCGCACAGTCATCGACCTGATCGTCACGCAGGGCAACGGCAGCATTGATGAGAGCCTCGTGACTGGCGAAAGCCTGCCGCGAACCATTTCGCAAGGACAGATACTCTACGCCGGCAGCATCAATATCGACCAGCCCTTGCAGGGACGCGCCCGCGGCGAGGCCGGCGATTCGCTGCTATCGGAGATTGCCGACATGCTGGAAGCCGGCGAGCAGCAACGCTCCGCCTATCGCCGCATTGCTGACCGCGCGGTCGGCCTGTATGTCCCCTTTGTCCATTCTGCCGCCCTGCTCGCTTTTCTCACCTGGGTCATCCTGGGCGCGAGCGTTGGCGCTGCGATCATGATTGCGGTATCCACACTGATCATCACCTGCCCGTGCGCTTTGGCGTTGGCAGCGCCCGTGACGCAGGTGGTTGCATCAGGCCGGCTTTATCGACAAGGCGTTTTCCTGCGGTCTGGCGACGCGCTGGAACGCGTCGCAGAGATTGACCATGTCGTTTTCGACAAGACGGGCACCCTGACGCTAGGCGAACCGGTTCTGGCATCTCAGCATGCGCCTCATGAACTGATGGCTGCCGCCCGCCTCGCGCGTGCGAGCCGCCACCCCTTGTCCCGGGCGCTTGTCAACGCGGCAGGGCCAGGCCAAGTGGCGGCCGAGGTTAAAGAAACGGCGGGCCTCGGTCTTGAAGCGACTATTGATGGCGCCCTCAGCCGGCTGGGCTCTGCTGAATGGGTAGGCGCCAACGCGGATACTCAAACAGGCGCGCCGTCAATCTGGTATGTTGAAGGGGATGCAGACCCTGTGCTGTTTCGGTTTGAGGATCGCTTGCGCGACGATGCACTCGCCAGTGTCGGCGCGCTGAAGGCGGCGGGGCTTAGTATTGAGATCCTGTCCGGCGATCAACCAGGCGCCGTCGAGCACGCCGCCGCCACACTCGGCATCGATCATTGGACGGCGCGTGTCTCACCATCGCAAAAGGGCGCACGCCTGAAAGTGCTCCGCGAAGAGGGCCGCAAGGTCCTTATGATTGGCGATGGACTAAACGATGCAGGCGCCCTGTCGCTCGCGCACGCTGCAGTCGCGCCCGGGGGAGCCATTGATATCTCGCAATCCGCCGCAGATGCCGTGTTTTCAGATGGGCTCTTGTCTGTACCGGCCCTCTTGTCTGGGGCGAAACAGGCCCGCCACGTGATGAGGCAGAATTTCACTTTTGCGGCGGGATACAATCTTGTGGCGGTGCCAGTTGCATTCGCCGGGCTTGTGACGCCGCTTGTTGCCGCGATTGCAATGTCAGCTTCGTCTTTGATTGTGACGCTGAATGCCCTTCGCCTTCATCGCGGAGCCTAGCGATGGATATTATCATTTATCTCATTCCAATTGCGCTCGGACTTGGCCTGATCGGCCTGCTTGGATTTTTGTGGTCAGTGAATTCCGGTCAATATGAAGACCTTGACGGTGCCGCCTTCCGTATCCTTGAAGACCATGAGCGGCCACTGCCACCCGATACAGACTAGGAAACTGGCGGTGGTGTCAGTCTAATGCGACCCCGTCTCCAGCAGCGTTTGGAATAGGGGCTCTTATCCAGCCAGAAGCTGACGCCATTCGGAGAGGGCGGCGTTTCTCATAGATTTGAACGTAGAGCGGTGGTTGATGTGGCGGTCTAGATTGAAGTGATTGTGGAACGAGGCATGGGTCGAAGCGAACTTCTGGAGGTTACTCATCCTTCGAAATCTCTACATCGCCCGCTCTCGTCCCCGAAACGGCAGGTGGCTATTCTCGGCTCTATTGGTTAAGTGCCGACCGACCTCCTGGCGGTCGATCATTCCAATCTCTTTCATTGCCGCGCCATAGGATTGAAGCCGATCCGTAGTGACGACCTGCGGCGATTCGTATCGCTTCATCGCTTTCTTCAAAAACCTAAGCGCGGCGGGCTTCTCGCGGGTTGTGGTGCCATAGCTCTCTAGAACTTCACCTTCTTGATCGACCGCCCGCCAGAGATAGTGTTGGACGCCATTGATCTTCACAAAGACCTCGTTGAGATGCCACTACCGTTGAGTATGCTGGCGTATTTACGAAGCACGCTTTGTTCGGATCTTGCCCGCGAAGATCGGACCAAATCGATCGACCCGTGTCCGAACGCTTTCATGGTAGATATCGATCCCGCGTTCATAAAGCAGGTCCTCGACATTGCGGAGAGAAAGCGGGAATCGAACGTACATCATCACGGCGAGTTGGATGATTTCAGTTGACGTTTTGAAGTAGCGAAATGGGTTTTTGCTCATAAACCCAAGCTAGAGCAGGGCGGTTAAAGCTCACTTTCCGCTGACAATTCCGGTGAGAACTAGCGCTCGCACACCATCTCGGCTTTTATATGACAATCCCCCCCATTCTTGTCGTACTCTTTACACCTTAGCAGCACACCATTTTTTCCGATCTGAGACGATAGGCTGGCGGTACCCTCGCGTATGAGAATCTTCCCAACGAGGCATTCGCTGCGCTTCTTCTTACTATCGATTTCGCGCAGCACGGCGACCGTGTTGTTCCTGAGCGCCTGAACCGATCGCAAACTTACCTCACCAAATTCTAAATTGCAGGCAGCTTTTATTGAGGTAATTCTTCTGCCTCGCATACAACGCGCAACTGTTTGGCAGCCATCATTATTACCTTCAACCTTGCAGTCAAATATGCGCTTCTCTGCATCAGGTTTGCCAGGCACCCGAACTCTTTCGGAGCGAACTTGCTGATCTGGGTTTCGATGATCGCGCACCTTCAACGCCGTCATCGGTATCTGTTTCTGACTGTGGCGTTTAACTGCTGTAATTTCGGACACTTTTAGGACGAGTGAGTCGTCTCCTGTAATTTTTGCTGCTGACATATCCAACCCGGTTTCAATCTTATCCCAGGCCAATGCGCCGTAATCGGTTTTGCATAATGTATGTTCGCAGACCCCGCCTATAATTTTCTTAATTGGCGAT
>JBCCMX010000081.1:0-9763 GCA_039026135.1 Pseudomonadota bacterium
ACCATCCATATTCCAGAAGTGCTGGATTAAGGCCGATCATGGCGAGGCCAAGTACCCAGACCAGAACAAGTGACGGATTAAGAATGATGGTGCGAAGACGATTGGAGGCGTCTTTCATCGTTTCAAACAGCGGTTCGCCAGGCGTACTTTTAAGCTGATGGATCTTGTAGCGCGGGTAAATCAACAGCCCGCCCATCAAGGCGATAACGAAAATGATGTGCAGGGCCTTTACCCAGAGATAGATCATAGCGTCTCTCTCACAATCTCAATGACACGCTCGACGTGTTTGATCGGTGTCTCGGGCCGGACCCCATGACCCAGATTGAAGATATGCGGGCGGTCAGCATAGGCTGCCTTCAAAGCCCTAACCCGAGCGTCGAGCGCATCCCCGCCGGCAATAAGAAGAAGTGGATCGAGATGACCCTGCACCGGAAAGCCATCCGGCAGTGCCTTATTCACAAAGTCCGGCGAGATGGCCGTATCCAGCCCGACCGCATCGACACCGCTTGAGGACACAAATCTGGGCAACACAGTTCCGGCGCCACGCGGAAACCCGATAATAGGCACTGAAACGCCGAGCGCGCGCAACCGGCGAACAAGGGCCGCGTTTGGCTGGACCACCAGACGGTCGAAAAGATCATCTGGCAAACCTTCCGCCCATGATTCAAAAAGCATCAGCGCGTTGGCGCCAGCATTGACTTGCGCCGCTAGATAATGCGCGCTGGCTTCCACCAGAAGGTTCAAAATCGCGTCGAATTCATCCGGCTGCTGATAAGCCATCAACCGGGCCGCGCTCTTGTCGGTTCCGCCGCGCCCCTCAACCGCATATAGTGCAACGGTCCAGGGTGAGCCACAGAACCCGATCAGCGTTTTGGATTTATCAAGATCTGCCTGCACGCGGCTGGCCGTTTCATAAACCGGGCTCAGTCTCTGAACCGCGGTCTCGATCGATACACGCTGCAGATCGCCAGCGGACTGTATCATCTCGACGATTGGGCCAATGCCCTTTTCAAACCGAACGCCAAGACCAAGCGCGTCGAGGATCAGCAAGATATCGGCAAAGAGAATGGCGCCATCCATATCATAGCGCCTGATCGGTTGCAGCGTAACTTCGCTTGCCAGCGACGGCGTATAGCAAAAGTCGAGAAAGTCCTTCGCCCGATCGCGCAACGCCAGATATTCCGGAAGGTGTCGACCAGCTTGGCGCATCATCCAGATGGGTGGTGGAGCCTCAATATTGCCATTTAGTACAGATAGCAGTTTGGGTGTGGCGGGGTTCAGCATGGGATTCTTCAAAACCAAATAATTAAACTCTCGCAATTATCATTATTAAGCGATGAGTCTCGTGGAAAAGGCCCCGGTGGGTGCATTTGTCCACCTTCATCCACAGGCTGTCCCCAGATCTGATCCGGCGCTATGTGAGATCTAAATCCTTAAAAATAAGGTTAATAGTCCTTTAATTGGGCGAGACTCCAACGGATTGGAACAAGGCAAGACCGCCGCCCTGTAAGAATCGTCTCCCTGTGGATGGGCGAGTCAGTTTTTCCGAACACTGAATTTGTCCACACGTTCCCCACAGGGCTTGTCGAATTCCTCGGCAGCGGGCAAAGCTGACGTCGCAAAAAATGAGATGCCGATGAAGCCCGCCATTTATTTCAACGTTCACCTTGTATCCGATTCAACAGGCGAAACCCTGAACGCAGTGATGCGGGCGGCTGCGGCGCAATTCGAACGGACAATCCCGCTCGAGCACAATTACTACCTCGTGCGTTCCGAAAAACAGCTTGATCGTGTGATGGCAGAAATCGAGGCCTCGCCTGGCGTGGTTTGGTTCACAATTTCAGACGAGGCGCTGCGCCAGAAACTCGAACAGTTTTGCCGTCAACGCGGCATCCAAACGCTTCCGGTTCTCGATGCTTCGCTGCGTATGCTCAGCCGGCATCTGGGCATTGAAGCAAGCGAGCGAGTGGCTGGTCAATATGCGCTGACGGCAGACTACTTCAGGCGGATCGAGGCCATCGATTTCGCGCTGGCCCATGATGATGGTCAGAACGTGCAGGGTTTGGCAAATGCAGATGTTATCTTGCTGGGCGTTAGCCGAACCTCCAAAACGCCGACATGTGTTTATCTTGCCAATCGCGGCGTCAAGGCCGGCAACATTCCGCTTGTCCCGGGCATACCCGTGCCCGGCTTTTTGAGCGACTTTACCGAACCCTTGATTATCGGACTCAAAATCGGCGTTGACCGCCTTCTGCAGATTCGAAGTCAAAGGCTGATGGCCATGAACGAGAACTCGGCCATGGACTATACTGATGAAGAAGCTGTGCGCGCCGAGGTCACCGAAGCGAGCCGCCTGTTCCAGCGAAACAAATGGCCGGTTATTGATGTCTCTCGCCGCAGTGTCGAGGAAACTGCGGCCGCGATCCTGAATAAACTGAACGAGAAGCGCGGCTTGCAATGAGCGCGCCTCCAATCATTCTGGCGTCTGGCAGTCAGAGCCGGCGCGCCCTGTTGGCCGGCGCTGGGCTTGGTGCTGAGGCGATCGCCCCAAATGTTGATGAGGATGCTGCAAAGACAGCGATGCGCCGCGACGGGGTGACCGTTCGTGACCAGGCCATGCACCTGGCGGAGCTTAAGGCGATAAAAGTGTCTCGCCAGAATAGCGGTCTTGTCATTGGTGGCGACCAGATGTTGAGCCTTGATGGCCTGGCTTTCGACAAACCGGCTGACCTCGGCGCTGCAAAAGATCATTTGCGTCAGCTGTCCGGCAAAACCCACACGCTGGAAACGGCCATCGTGATTTGTGAGGATGGCGAACCCGTCTGGCGCCACCTTGCCCGGCCAAAACTCACGGTCCGCAATTTATCCGAGCCCTTCATTGAGACTTATGTCGCGCAGTGCGGCGAAGCCCTGCTTTCAACGGTCGGCGCCTATCAGCTGGAGGCGCGCGGCGCGCAGCTGTTTGCGCGCATTGAAGGCGATTACTTCTCCATCCTGGGCCTGCCTCTATTGCCGTTGCTTGACTATCTTCGCACGCGGGGAGTGATCGAAACATGACCCGGCTGCTCGGAGTTATTGGCGACCCGATCAGCCATTCCTTATCGCCGGTGATCCACAATGGCTGGCTTCGGGCCGCGGGTGTCGATGCCACCTACGAAGCCATGCAGGTGCGCGAGGGAGAACTTGGCGGCGCCCTCAAAACACTAACATCGCGCAGTGTATATGGCGTCAACATCACTTTGCCGCACAAAGGCGCAGCCCTGGCGCTGAGCGATACGGCGAGCGAGGCCGCCATGGCGGTTGGCGCGGCCAATACGCTGACATGGCAAAGCGGTGCCTGGCATGCTGACAATACGGATATACCGGGCGTTGTAAGGGCGCTGGACCTGGCGGGATATGGTGCGCTGGACGGCTCATCTGTCTTGCTTCTTGGCGCTGGCGGCGCGGCGCGTGCCGTCGCCTTTGCGCTAGCCGGTGCCGGCAGCCGGGTGACGGTGCTGAATCGAACGGTGGAGAAAGCCGCCTCGCTTGCGCGCAGTCTTTCCGGACCAGATTCCGCATACGGATCAATTGATCAGCTTGCGGATTTTCTGGATGACACCGACATTGTTATCAATACATTGAGCCTTGGACACACCGGCCAGTACCTAGCTCTCGTCGAAGGACGAGGCCGCCTGTTCTACGATATTTCCTATGGCGCCGCCGCTGCCGGACAATTGTCCGAAGCTGCAAATGCGGGGTGGAAAACACAGGACGGGCTTAGCATGCTTGTGGCTCAGGCGGCAGAGAGTTTCAAAATTTGGTTTGATATCACCCCCGATTTCGACGGCGCCTTGAAACGCTGCCGCGCACTGGTTGAGGCAACATCATGAAGATACTTGGTCTGACCGGGTCCATCGGTATGGGAAAATCTGCAACAGCGGAGATGTTCCGCGAAGAAGGTGTACCCGTTTATGATGCGGACGCCGCAGTTCATGAGCTCTATCAAGTCGGCGGGCTGGCCGTGGAACCGCTGTCAAAGCGCTTCGAGGGCGTGATCAGGGAAGGCGCTGTGAGCCGTGACGCACTGCGCGAGATTGTCTTGTCCGATCCACAGGCGCTGACCGATCTGGAGGCCATTATCCATCCGCTTGTTGGCCAAACCCAGCTGGCGTTTCGCGAAACGGCTGAGGCGGGTGGCGCGCCACTGGCTGTGCTCGACATTCCCCTGTTGTTCGAGACCGGCGGCAATCAGCGCTGTGATTATGTGGCCGTTGTAACAGCGCCCGCGGAGGTGCAGCGGTCTCGTGTTCTGGCCCGTGATGGTATGACTGAGGCATCGTTTGAGGCCATTTTGGCCAAACAGGTACCTGACGCTGAAAAACGCGCAAAGGCTGATTTTGTGATTTCGTCTGCCTTTGGCTTTGCCTTCACGCGGGCCCATGTTCGCGCCATAATCGATCTGATGATTCGGATGGGCGAGACGAAAGAAGATGGCTGACATGGTGCGCGAAATCGCGTTCGATACAGAAACGACCGGACTTGAGTGGAGCGGTGAGGACCGCATCATTGAGCTGGGGGCAGTGGAACTGGTCAACCACGTCCCAACGGGCAAAACGTTTCAGACCTATGTCAATCCCGGCCGGCCGGTCTCTGAGGCGACGATCCGCATTACCGGTATCACCGATGCCGATCTTGTCGACAAACCGGGCTTCGAAGATCCCAGTATTGTTGACGCCTTTCTTGATTTTGTCGGGGATGCCGACCTGGTGGCGCACAATGCTGATTTTGATCGCAACTTCCTGAATATGGAACTGGCGCGGTGTGGCCGGGACACCATTCCCGAAGATCGCTGGGTCGATACGCTTCAGATCGCAAAGAAACGCCACCCCGGCGCGCCTGCCAGCCTCGATGCGCTGTGCAAGCGCTACGACATTAGTTTGAGTGGGCGTGCCTTTCACGGGGCTTTGCTGGATAGCCAGCTTCTGGCGCGGGCCTATCTTGAGCTTCTGGGCGGGCGCGCACGCGCGTTTGATTTTGGTGAGCAAACAGCCTTGGTCGACGATGTCACCGTCCCGGCGAAACAGCGCACGGCGCCGCTCAAGCCGGCTCAGTCAGACGCTGAAACAGCGGCGCACACCGCTTTTGTCTCCGAACTTGGGGGAGACGCCATCTGGAACCGCTACAACTAAGTGGTGGCGGGCTGTTCAGGTGAGGCCTGGGCTGCTCGTTGGCGCTGGGCCTGGTATAGGCCGGCAAAATCGACAGGGTCGATCCGCAATGGCGGAAAACCCCCTTCGGCGGAAATGTCGGAAATGATGCGCCGGGCATAGGGGAACAAAATGCGCGGGCATTCAATCAGCAGAATGGGCTCGAGGTTGTCTGGCGCAAATCCCTGTGCCTGAAATAGGCCTGCATAATCCATTTCAAGGATAAACAAGGCCGTTTCCTTGGTGCCGGCGCGGGCTTTCAGCTTCAAAATTACCTCATAAATGCCTTGGCCTGCATCCTTCGGTGTGGCGGCGACATCGATCCCGAGGTCAATGTTTGGCTGTTCTTGAACCGTTGCGCCCGGATTCTCGAATGACAGGTCCTTGATATACTGGCTCATCACCCGGATCGCCTGGGCAGGTGCAGTTGCGGTCGGGTTCGGCTGTTGGGCCATATCGGGCGTGTCAGTCATACGGGTCACTCTGATTTGCAAAGACCCCGCCGGTACCACGGCAAATAAACAGGCGCAACGGTGGGTGGCACTGGCGCAATGAACACTATATGACGAATAGAAACGACCATAGGATACCTCATGTCATCGTCGATGATTGAATTTATTGTGCTTGCGGCAATTGCTGTCTTTATCGGATGGCGGTTGTACACGGCGCTCGGCCAGGATGACGGTCCGCCCGATGGGCGTTCGCGTGCGCCGACGCCTCAGCCAAGTCCGGCGCCTGATGCAACGGCCAAACCGCAAACTGGCCAGGGGGAGCTTCGTCCGGCCTTTACGGGGCCAGCCGCGGCCGGATTGGAAGCGATCTACCAGGCCGATAAGTCTTTTGATCCCAAAACTTTTGTCGCTGGCGCGCGCCAGGCTTACGAAATGCTGGTTACTGCGTTTGGCAAGGGCGATAAGGACACATTGAAGCCCTATCTCGACACGGACGTGTTTGAGGCCTGGGATACGGCGATTTCAGAGCGCGAGGCATCCGGCGGCGAAGGCATGGAGCTGCTGCGCCTTCGGTCAGCCGACATTGATGACGCGTCACTCGCCGACGATGGCATGGCACGTGTGACCGTAAAGTTTGAGGCCGAGCTCGGCGATGGACAACAGACCGTCAAAGCCAAGGAGCTCTGGACCTTTATGCGCCAGACGAAATCAAAAGATCCAAACTGGCTTCTTGATGATGTGGACACAGTCGACTGATTTGAGATTGGTAACTTGAACCACTCAGATAATCGCGACAGGGTAGCGACATGCGTATTCGCACCCTTCTCGGCGCCGCCCTACTCATTCTTTGCGGGTGCGAAACACAGCCGCCTATGGCGCCGGCGCCGCGATCCATCCCCGCGCCGGACCCCTCGCCTTATTGGGCTGACCCGCCAAAGCCAACCGCTTTTGAGGCGCTGCCGGGTTGGCAGGCGGCGAGTCTGGCACCCGGTTTAAACGCGCTGCGGCGCAGCTGCGAGGTCTTTTCGGCGCGAGATCCGAACGTGTATTTGTCGCCGCGTGCGCCTTGGGCCGGGCGCGCGAGCGACTGGCAACCGGTGTGCGCCGCCCTCGACGTCATTCGCGACGAGGCAAGCGCGCGGGCGGTTTTTCAGGCCCTGTTTGCACCGGTTGAAATTGAAGACAGGGCCGGAGATGGGAAGTTCACCGGATATTTCGAGCCGTCATTTCCGGCCCGCCTGTCGCCTGTACCGCCCTATACCGAGCCGATACCTGCGCTGCCGAGCGACCTTGTGAACCGCGGCGGCGAGGTGTTTCAGAGACTGGCGAATGGGGCGCTGCGACCCTATCCCGCGCGCGCCGAAATTACATCCGCCGGGGTCAAACCACTGGCTTATGCACATCCGGCGGATGTCTTCTTTCTTCAGATTCAGGGTTCGGGGCGGCTTTTGCTTCCGGACGGCCGTACATTGCGCGCTGCCTATGCTGCGCATAATGGCCAGCCATTTCGCTCGACCGCCAATTGGTTGATGGAGCGCGGGTGGATCACGCCGGGTGAGGCGTCAATGAAAGGTATCCGCGCGTGGATGGACCGCGTGCCCGCCGCGCAGAGCCGCGAGGCGATGAACGCCAATCCGCGCTTTGTCTTCTTTTCCCTGCTACCGGAGGGCGACCCAATGCTCGGCCCTAAAGGGTCGCTTGGGGTGCCGCTGACCCCGCTTGGCTCAATGGCCATTGACCTGAATTTTCACGCCGCCGGCGTCCCGATGTTTGTTCAGACAACGGCGCCGGGTCTCGGCGGTCTATGGTCCAGCCTTGTCGTGGCCCAGGATACGGGCGGTGCGATCAAGGGGCCGGTGCGCGGCGATCTTTATTTTGGCACAGGCCAGGCCGCCGGCTCAGCTGCTGATACGGTGAACGCGCCGGGCCGGCTGTGGGTTCTCCTGCCACGCGCTCTGGCTGACCGATTGCGCGCCGAAGCGTCGATCCGGGAATTCAGACTGACGGCGATCGTGCCCTAGGGCGCAAAAACAATGTGCGATCTGGGGCGTGATCGTTTATGGGCGACGAGATGAGCGGCTCAGATCTTACCGATGAAGACAGACGCGCTTGGCGTGCCGTGACGCGCCACGTCAAGCCGCTTCATGGGCGACATGCTTCTCCGCCTCATGTCCGCAAAGTGCCGAAGCCTAAGAAGGCGACTGTCGCGCGAAAGACTGACGCTCAGACGGTATCCATACCCGCGCCGTTGGAACAGCGGGACAATGATCGACGTGTGCGCCGAGGACAGCAGAGAATAGACGGCCGCCTCGATTTGCACGGCTATGACCAGGTGTCGGCCTGGCAAACCATTCCCAGCTTCTTGTCACGCAAACGGTCCCAGGGTGCGCGATGCGTCATTATCATTACGGGCAAGGGCACAGGCGGACAGGGCGTTCTGCGCCGGAATTTTCTGCAATGGATCGAGATGCCAGAGGCGCGGCACTTGGTCAGCGGCTACGCGCCGGCGCACCCAAAACATGGCGGCGGCGGCGCCTTCTATGTCTATTTGCGCAGATCCAAGCGCTAGCGATCATCTTGCAGATACGAAGAGAGGCGGCCAAAAGGCCGCCCCTCTCCACGCTACACACTCTACTGCGAGCGGGAATACAGATTCTTTGTTAATGAATTACGACGATTTCGCGAGCAGATTCCGGATTTCTTCCAAAAGAACCTCTTGACGTGGCGGCTCTGGCGGTGCGGCCGCTTCTTCCTCTTCCGCCTTCCTGGACATCTGGTTCATGCCCTTGATGATCATGAACATGACAAAGGCGACGATGATGAATGAGATGATGGCGGAAATGAATTCGCCGATCTTGATCGCAACCTCTTGTGTCACCACGGCGCCTTCGGCGTCCAGCACTTCCGGGGTCATCACATATTTCCAACTCCCAAAGTCGAGCCCGCCGAGCACCGGGCTGAGTGCGGGCAAGAATACGCCCTGAATGAAAGCGGTAACGACCGTTGCGAATGCGCCGCCCATGACAAATCCGACCGCCATATCGATGAGGTTGCCCTTCATCGCGAATTCTTTGAATTCATTGAACATTTGATTTCCCCTTTTGTTCGTACACCCACTGAGTACGCCACCTAGGTGCGTTAAAATAGGAAACAGGTCAATTTACTGATTCATCAAGCCTTATCGGCCGCGGTCAGCGAGATTCCGGGTCATGCCCATCATTCACGCGCGCACGCAGCTCTTTGCCTGGCCGGAAGAAAGGAACGGACTTCGCTTCAACTTCTACCGTTTCACCAGTTCGCGGATTACGCCCAATGCGGGCTTTTCTCTGCCTGACCGAAAAGGCGCCAAAGCCCCTCAGTTCGACACGGTCTCCGCGCCGCAACGCGTCGGTGATCTCGTCCAAAATAACGGCGACAACGCGTTCAAGATCCTCACTTTTCAGGTCAGGGTTCTCTTCGGCAAGTCTGGAAATTAGTTCGGACCTCAGCATGTCTTTGATCCTAAACAAAAAATGCGGCGGAGGCCAGAGCCTCCGCCGGGTAAATTAATAAGATTGCGCTTTTGTTAGATTCTGGGCAGCGCTAGGCTTTGTCGCCAGCATCGGCCTTCTTCTTCTTTGTCGCTTTCTTTTTGGCTGGTTTTTCGTCAGCGGCCTCGGCTGTTTCGGCATCGTCAGAGGTCGCCAGTGCCGCGCCAAGAATGTCGCCGAGCGACGCGCCGCTATCGGCTGATCCGTACTGGGCAACAGCTTCCTGTTCCTCAGAGATCTCAAGTGCTTTGATAGAGACCGACACGCGGCGGGACGACTTGTCGACCTGTGTGACCTTGGCGTCGATCTTGTCGCCGACGGCGAAGCGCTCGGGGCGTTGCTCGCTGCGGTCACGCGACAGGTCCGAGCGGCGGATAAACGCTTTGACCGCCGGATCGCCGAACTCAACCTCGATCCCGCCAGATGCAACTTCAGTCACCTTACAGGTTACGATGGCGCCGCGCTTGGCGGCCGTATTGTCTGCGATCGGGTCGCCGCCAACCTGTTTGATGCCAAGCGAGATTCGCTCTTTCTCAGCATCAACGTCAAGGACGCGCGCTGTGACGGTGTCACCCTTGTTGAAACTCTGGAT
>JBCCMX010000082.1:0-9757 GCA_039026135.1 Pseudomonadota bacterium
AGACCGTGCCAGTTTGATACGCTCAATCAGATCCTGGAAGTCCTGATCGAGCCCGGGGTTGACTGCGCCGGGGTCGACCAGCGCCACCATGTCGTCCGGTGCAACTGTCTTGCGGTCAGTGCTGGCGAATTTCGCAACCACTTTGACTTCCGCCGTTTTGCGCCCCTTGCTGTAGAATTCGTGCAACAGGCCGACATAGGCATCGTCCCAGCCGGTGACCCGGGAGCGCAATTCAAATTTCTGCGGGAACGCCATCATGCGCGAGATGATCATGGTCTGCCCGCAAATCACCGGGAACCAGCCGCGTTTGCGCAACTGCGTCCAGCTTCCCGTGCGCAGGATGTAGTTGATCGTGCCAAGATCGCCGAACGACAAATACCGGCTATTGGTCATATGCATGAACATGTCCTGATCGGTGATCCAGACGCGAAAATTCAAGGTGGTCTGGGTCAGCAGCCCGACATGTTTGCCGGCAAACAGGGAGCTAAGAAAAATTCTCAGCAGTCGAAAGAACAGATTCATCGCCGGCCTCCTTGGTCGTTTCGGCCAGTTTGTGCTTCATCGCTTTGGCGAGGACAGCATTGAATTCGACAATGTGCGAGACCGCTTCGTGGGAGAAAATGGCGCCGCTATACCAGGTGTTTTGCTCGCCCTGCATGGTTTTGAGCGTTGTTAACAATCCATCTTCGATCGCTTCGGGCCTATATCGGGCAAAATACTTCCACATCTTCTGCAGCACGACATTGGTCACCTTGCCGCCGCGCTTTGCGACGTCGCGTTTCAACATCTCGCGCAGTTCCTCGCCCGAGTACTTTCCGGACAATTGCCCTGACAGATAAAGGTCGCCGCCAAGATCAGGTTCGACCCCTTCATAGCGCGCCGAGAGCAGCTGCCCAAGTTCGGCGCCAGGCACGACAGCTTCCTTATACGATTCGACATCCACATCCGTGAACCAGTTTTGCGCAGCAAACAAAGTGGTCGTATAGCCATTCCAGGACACTGCGGCAGCCACTTCCAGCTCTGTCGATGTAGGCACGGCCAGCGCGTTAAACTCATCCATCGGGATTGTGCAGACAAGCTGGTCAAACGTATGCGCTGTTCCATCCTGTGTGATCAGCGTGATCTGCCCGGCCTCGCGCACCACGGACAAGATTTTCTGGTTAGTGCGAACGTCGAGATCCGCAGCAATCCGGCGCCAGAATTCGGTCCAGCCCTCCACCGGCATTTTCAGCTGATTGAACAGCCCGGTCAGGACCAGTTTCACATCGTTCCAGCGAAGCGCCTGCACGGTCGGTGTTTCATCGACAAAGCCGTAGGCAATATTGGTTGTCGAGCGGTGCATGAAGTTCTCGATCTTGCCGAGATCGTAGCGGTTCAGCCATTCAATAATCGGTGCGGCCGCATCCTTCAGCGCCCATTCGGGCGGTGTCTCGCGCTTCAAGGCGCGAAAAAGCCGAGCTTTCTCATACCAGTAGCGAACAAGTTGAAACACAATATTCGGCCCAGAGCCAGCACGAATATACTTAACAAAGTCTTCGCCATCGAAGCGCTGGATGCCGAGGCGGGTCATCGGCATGCCGAGCTGCTTCATCCAGCGATTGGTGATGCGGTGAGAGAAGGTCGCATAGCAGGTGCCCATCTCGACCACGGCCTTGCCATTGTAGACGGTATAGGACTTGCCGCCGACATCAGGCAGTGCTTCGAAAACAGTCGTTTTCGTCAGGCCCTGGTTCTTCAACAGCTTTGCCAGGCTTAGGCCGGCCGGCCCTCCGCCAATAATCGCTATACGCGGCATTGGCGAAGCGTCTTTGCTTTCTGCATTCTTGTTTGGAACACTCGTCAAGGTCTTGCCTCTGATATTCTATTCATGAGCTCAAACTAGGCCCATAACTGTCTTATTTATTTCACGTGTAAAGCCAAATCATTCGTAAATATTCGCCGAATATTAATTTGCACTTGATAGGACGCGGGGATGCGCGGCAGTCCGGATCCTTCATCTTCCTTTGGGGCCCTCGTCGGCCGGTTCCCGGACCCGACTCCTGGCGTGCAGGCAGATATTTATAAAACTCAGCACCTCCTGATTATTCGCCAGCAGTTGCCGATGGGCCTCATCAATATTCTGGCGGCCCTTCTTTTTGCAACCTCGACGGCCCCCACCGCTGGCTCGCTTAAGTCAACACTCTGGGCAACGCCAATCATTATTGCAGGTCTATTGCAGTTGTGGAGCTGGTCGCGGTTCCGGGGCAAACCGGAGCCGGAAACTGTCAGCGGCGGTTTCCTGCGCAAGGGTGAGTTTGTCGCCCTCCTGGCCGGCATGTGCTGGGGCGCCGGTTTTCTGCTGATCGACCCGGACGAGAACGCCGCGCTCATTCCGTTCATGTATGTGATGCAAACCGGCATGGCCTCTGGCGTTGTCTGCCTTATCTCCACCTTGCCCCGCCACACCTCGCGTTTCGTCTTGCCAAGCATGCTTCCGGCGACGTTCGCGCCCTTCCTGTTCCCGCCAAGCGAGCTCACCGCCGCGCTATGTGTCCTTGGTACCGCGTTCTGGATCCTGCTGATCAATAGCAGCATTGGCAGCTACAATCAGATGGCAGCCACCGTGGCGAAAACCTTTGAGGCAACGACGGCGCGCAACCGCCTGCAGGATGCGATTGAATCAACCAATGATGCCTTCGCATTCTATGATGAAACCGGCACGCTTGCGATTGGCAACGCGCAACATGCAGCCTGGTTCGGTGATGAGGGCCTTGCCAAGGTGGATGTCAACGCGCCCGACGCGCACGAGACGGTCCGCGTTGGCGGGCGCTGGTTACAGCGCAGCAGTCGCAAGACCGGGCAGGGCGGCGTCGTGGTCGTAAGCACAGACATTACCGATCTGAAGGCCCGCGAGCGAGAGCTTGTCGAGGCGCGCCGGGAAGCGGTCGATGCGGACGCGGCCAAGAGCCGTTTTCTCTCCACGATGAGCCACGAGTTGCGCACACCGCTGAACATTATCCTTGGCTTTTCGCGGTTGATGGCCAGCAAGTCTCAGGTCCAGCTCTCACCGCAGGAAATCGCTGAGTATTCGGACAATATTCAGGAGAGCGGTACGCATTTGCTGCGCCTGATCGACGATATTATCGACTATTCAAAAGTTGGCCTCGATCGCTTCATGCTGGAAACTGAGCCGGTCGATCTGCGCAACATGCTGACCAAGACCATTACCCTGGCGGCCAATTTCGAGCATTTTGAAGACCTCTCCCTGATCGATGTCTCGATCTCTCCGCGCCTCGGCGCCCTTCGCGTGGATGATCGGGTCTGTCGCCGCATTATCATGAGCCTTCTGACCAATGCGATGCGTTTCCGCGGTAATGACGGGCGCCTCATCGTACGCGCCGGCATCGATGCCGAAGATCGGCCCTTTATTGCCATCCGCGACTTTGGCAACGGCATTCCCGAGGACGATCTGGAACGGGTGTTCGAAGCCTTCTATCAGGTCAATTCCAGTCGCGACCGCAACACTGGCGGGACCGGCCTTGGCCTTACGCTCTGTCGCCATCTGGCGCGCCTGCATGGTGGCGACGTGATCCTGAAAAGCCGCGTCGGTGTCGGCACGACGGCGACACTTGTCCTGCCGAAGTCGACCTATATTCCGCGTCAAGGGGCCGAGCCTGCCCCGGTCGAACAGGTCGCCTAACGCTCCACCTGCCACAATTTGTCGAGTTCGGCTGCGATTGCGAAGGACCGTTTCGCGCCAGCCCCGCCAATCCGAAGGCCGATCATCGCGGTGCCTGCCAGCGATGAGGGATCATCGCTCGTGCGTGCCCATCGGCTGCCAGCGACAAAGCCTTCATCGAGCGCGCTCAGGAAAGCGCCAAACTCCTCTTCGCGCCCATCGGCAAAAAGCGGCAGCCAGATCAGAAATTTCGCGCGCGGCCATTTGCGCATTGCGCGCGGCACCCAATTGGCGAGCGCATCCATATCCGCGTCGGTCTCATAGCTCGGGTCCAGCACGACCAGCATGCGCTCCCCGCGGCGCGGCTGCAGACGCAGGGCCCCCTGATACCCGTCGGCTTTCTGAATAAGCACGCGTTTGTCATCGCCAAGTGCCTTGCTGAGCGCGGCGTGCTCGCCGGGATGTTTCTCAAACAAGACAAGGCGGGCTGTCTCACCCAGCATAGACCGCGCAAGCGCCGGGGATCCCGGATAGGCTTTGGGCAAGTCCGGCGAGATATGGCTTAGCCAGGGTTGCAGAGCCTTTGGCGCGGCGGCCGGTTTTGGCAAGGCGAGCACGCCGAGCCTCGCCTCGCCGGTCTTGCGGGCCTGCTCGCCGGTCAAGTCATAGAGACCGCGTGCGGCATGCGTCTCGACATAGAGCAGGGGGCCTGCCTGGCTCGCCTCCGCCTGCAGAACGGCATGAAGCACCGGATGTTTCAGAACATCCGCGCGGTTGCCGGCATGAAACCCGTGTTGATAGCTCAGCATCGCGTCAGCGCTGCCCCGAGGCCAGCGACGCCTTGCGCACGGCTTCAAACTCGCTGCCCGGATACCAGGTCGGCCAGTCGCTTGAATCTGCAATGCGCTCGCCAACCATCCACAGTGCTGTGACATCTTCCTGCATGCCGCTTAGGTCCCAGGACCTGGCATACTCATCCATCGGCTTGTGATAGCGCCGCGTCGTATAGGTTTCAGCCGCCGCGCGACCGGCTGCCAAACCGCCCTCACGCTTCTCAATCCCGCCATCGGCATACAACATCGGCACGCCCTTCTTTGCGAATGAGATATGATCGGAGCGATAGAAATATCCGGCTTCCGGATTGGGGTCAGGTGTGATGACCCGGTCCTGCTCGGCGAGCACCTCGGCCAGGCGATCCTCAAGCTCAGAGGCGCCATAGCCAACCACAATCATGTCGGTCGTGCGGCCCAGCGGTAGCATGCCATCCATATTGATCCCGGCGACGATCTGCGACAGCGGCACCGTTGGGTTCTCGGCATAATAGGCAGAGCCGAGCAGGCCGGACTCCTCAAGCGTGACGGCCGTCAGCAGCACCGAGCGGGCGCGCGGTGTGCCGGCAAACTTCTCGGCAATTTCCAGCAGCGCGGCTGTGCCGGTTGCATTATCGACGGCGCCATTGAAAATTTCGTCGCGGTAAAAGTCCTGCGTCGGGCCGCCGGTGCGGTCGCGGGGCTTCTTGCCAAGATGATCCCAATGGGCGGTGTACATTACATGCTCGTCTGCGGCGGTCTGTCCCGGCAGAACGCCGATAACATTGCGCGACTGGGTCTCTTTCAGCGTTTGCACAATCCGGCCGCTGGCGGTCAGCTCGCCCATTTTGACAGCCTGGAAATCGCGTTTGCGGGCCGCGCGTTTCAGCTGGGTGAAATCAAGGCGCGCCTCGGCAAACAGCGCGCGGGCCGTGTTCTGGGTGATCCAGGCTTCGAAGGCGGTCCGCTCCAGCCCCTGGTCTGGCCGCACCAGATCGGCCTGCGTGCCGCCCCAGGAATTGGCCACGACATCCCAGCCATACGAGGCGGGCGCAGTCTCATGCACAATGATCGCGCCGGTGGCGCCCTGACGCGCGGCCTCCTCGAACTTGTAGGTCCAGCGGCCGAAATAGGTCATGTTGGCGCCGTTAAACAGCTCATCGCCGCGGGCATAGCCAGGATCATTGACCAGCATGACAACCGTTTTGCCCGTCACATCAATACCGGCATAATCATTCCAGTCATATTCGGGCGCGACGACGCCATAGCCGACAAAGACAAGTTCAGAATCTTTGAAAAGGACCTCAGACCCGGTTTGACGCTTGGTCCACATCACGGCGGTATCGGTCAATTGCATGGCATAATCATCGCCGGATCGCCCGCCCGAAAAGGCCAGTGAAGAGGCGGCATGGTCGAGTGTCTGCTCCACCATGCGCACCGTCTGGAAATAGGTGCCGTCCTCGCCGGCGGGCGCGACCCCAATCCGTTCCATCTCGGCGGCCAGCCAGTCCGCTGTCTTTTCGCCAATCTCAGAGCCGGGCGCGCGCCCTTCAAAGGCATCGTCGGCGAGAATTTCGATCCGCGCGGCGAGATCGGCCTCGGTGATCTCGGCTGTCGTTCCTGATGGCAAGGAAAGGGGCAGCCCGGCCATCACCTCAATGGGCGGCGGGGTCGGCGCATCGTCGCTGGGGGCTTCGCCAACGCAGGCGGCGAGCAAGACAGCCGCGAAACTGATCGTCATGTTTCGCACGTTGGAACGCTCCTGTAGCTCGCGGCGGGGCAACGGTCTGACGCGCCCTGTTTGGCACACCGATGCCTTACCGACAATGCTGACCCGGCAACCGCCTTAAGCATCCTCGGGCAGCGGAATATATTCGTCCTCGCCCGGCGGCATGCCAAACCGCGTGCCCGTCCAGTTGCCGGCGATCGAGGCGCGCCAGTCGGCCTTGGCTTGCTCGATCAAAGCCATATCGGTAGCGACAAAGTTCCAGTCGAGCCGCCGCGGCCCATCGAGTTCCTGTCCGCCAGCCAGCATAAACCGCGCCCCGGCGCTGACTTCAATTTCGACATCTTCACCAGCTGCAAGGATCGCCATATCTCCAACCTCAAGTGTCTGGTCGCCGATTTGTGCGCTCCCGTCCGCGATATAAATTGCCCGCTCATCGGCTTCATGTCCGCCGACTGTAAACCGCGCTGGTGCGTCGGCCTCGCCGCCAACATACCAGATGCCCCATGGGAACTCGACGGGTGAATTCTGGCCAAATGCCGTCCCGGCCAGGACCCGCGCCTTGGCGCCGCCAAGATCAAAGGTCGGCAGGGTCTCTGCCGGGTGATGCACAAAAGACGGGTCCGCGCTCTCATGGGCCTTGGGCAAAGCAACCCAGGTCTGAATGCCATGTACAACCTGGCCACTGACCCGCTCCGCCTCGGGCGTGCGCTCGGAATGACAGATGCCGTGCCCGGCCGTCATCCAGTTGACGGCGCCAGGGCGGATGGTGGTGTCGGTGCCGAGATCATCCTTGTGATGGATCGCGCCGTCGAACAGGAATGTCACCGTTGCGAGGCCAATATGCGGGTGTGGGCGTACATCAAATCCCTCGCCCGCCGCATAGGTGGTTGGTCCAAAATGGTCAAAGAATACAAAAGGGCCAACCGCACGCTGTTTCTGGTGCGGCAAGATCCGCCGAACGCCAAATCCACCGCCGAGGTTGCGTTCACGTGGGGAAATGACCTTGTCAATCTTGTCGCTCATGGCTGGGGCTCCCTTGGCATATTGAGATGTCTCGCCCTAATAGAGCACATGGCTGGCAATCTCCAAGACCTGTTGAAAGATATTCGGGCGTGCCGGCTGTGCGAGGCAGACATGGTGCGTGCCCCGAACCCGGTTCTTCAGGTCAGTGCCAGCGCAAGGATAGTCATTGCCGGCCAGGCGCCAGGCAATCTGGCTGATCTGTCGGGCCGGCCCTTCACCGATCCATCGGGTGATCGCCTGCGCGCCTGGCTCGGTGTCGATGAGCGCGATTTCTATGATCCGTCAAAGTTTGCGATCGTACCGATGGGCTTTTGTTTTCCAGGCTATGACAAGAATGGCAGTGACATTCCGCCCATGAAATGCTGCGCACCGACATGGCGAGCGCGGCTTCTGGCCGACTTGCCGCAGATCAAGCTGTCTGTTCTTGTCGGCGGCTATGCCCAAAAATGGCACCTTGGCGCGCGATCTGAAAAAACGCTGACGCAAACAGTCGCCAAATGGCGCGATTTCCTCAATGATGGCATCTATCCGACACCCCATCCCAGCTGGCGAAACAATGCATGGATAAAACGCAACCCCTGGTTCGAAACCGATCTGTTGCCGCATTTGCAAAAGCGTGTGCAGGCCTTGCTGTCATCATAGGGCTGTGCGTCGCTCTGCTGGGCGCCTGCGTGACACCGTCAACATTTTCAGCCCTCAGCCCGGAGACCATGCCCATGCCGCGCTTTGAACCTGAGCAAAACCGTTTCATCAGTTTCGATGGCGCAGAGCTCGGCCTCACGGTCTGGGAAGCAAACACACCGGCGCCGGATATTGTCATTGTCGGCGTGCATGGCATGAGCGACTATGCCAATGCCTTTCATATGGCCGCGCCATGGTGGGCGGCGCACGGGGTGACCACCTATGCCTATGACCAGCGCGGGTTTGGTCGCTCGGTCGGGCGCGGCGACTGGCCGGACGAACAGCTGATGCGTGATGATTTGCGTATGGCGGTCTGGCTCGCCCGCCAGGCACACCCGGACGCTATCCTCGCCGTGGTCGGTATTTCGATGGGCGGGGCGATGACCATGACCGCCTTTGGCTCAGACACACCGCCAGAGGGCGTTGACCGGCTTGTTTTAAGTGGTCCGGGCCTGCGCGGCTGGGGCGCGATCCCGCTTTATCAACGCGCCGCGCTCTGGGTCTCGGCGCGTGTTCGCCCCGGCTGGGTGGTGCGCCCACCGCGCTTTGTGAAGATTGAGCCGACAGACAATATCGAGATGTTGATCCGCCACTCACAGGACCCGCTGGTTATTCGCGGCAACAAGATCGAACAGGTGCATGGCGTCGTCGCCCTGATGGAAAACGCCCATGACGCCGCGCCGCGATTGCCGGCCAGTGTGCCCACGCTGATGACCTATGGCGCAAAGGATATTGTTGTGCCGAAAAGCGGGGTGAAGCGCACCGCGCCCAATCTGCCCGGTCATGTGCGCACGGCTTACTATCCTGATGGCTATCATATGTTGCTGCGTGATTTGCAGGCCGAGACCGTGTTCGCCGATGTCTTGTCCTTTCTGCAAGACCCCGACGCAGACCTGCCAAGCGGCGTGGACGAGATTCCATGGCGCGCGCGCGCGTCCAATTGACGTCGGCAGGCCAAACGCTAAACCGCGCCCATGTTTGACCATCCAAGCTTTGATGCCCATGAGGGTGTCCACTTTTTTCATGATGCGCCGAGCGGGCTGCGCTGCATCATTGCGGTCCATTCCACCGCGCTTGGGCCGTCTGCCGGCGGCTGCCGTATGTGGGATTATGATAGCGGCGCCGATATGCTGACAGATGCCCTGCGGCTCAGCCAGGGTATGAGCTACAAGAATGCCATGGCCGGCATTCCGTTTGGCGGTGGCAAGGCGGTGATCTGGGGCGACTCCAGAACCGGCAAGAGCGAGGCCCTGTTCCGCGCCTTTGGCCGCGCGATTGAGAGCCTGAACGGCAAATACTACACCGCCGAAGATGTCGGCATCGACACAGCCGATATTGAAATCGCGGCGGGCGAAACACGCTATGCCGCCGGACTGACGACCAGCGGCGCGGCGGCGAGCGGCGATCCCTCACCGGTCACCGCGCGCGGCGTCTTTAAGGGCATCAAGGCGGTGCTTGCGCGCGTCCATGGCAGCGACGATTTAAATGGACGCACCATCGCGGTTCAGGGTGTCGGCTCGGTCGGCGGCTATACATGTGGCCACCTGGCTGAGGCGGGCGCGAACCTGATCATCACCGATATCGACCAGGATGCGCTCGGCGAAGTGGCCCGTCAAACCGGCGCAAGGATTGTTGCACCGGACGAGATCTATGACGTGGACGCGGATGTGTTTTCACCCAATGCGCTTGGGGCCGTGATCAATCCAGGCGCGTTGAAACGGTTGAAGGTCAAGGCGGTCGCGGGCGGTGCCAACAATCAGCTTGCGACCAGTGATATGGGCGCGGCGCTGCGCGATGCGGGCATCCTCTACGCGCCAGACTATGTCATCAATGGCGGCGACATTGATGATGCCGCCG
>JBCCMX010000083.1:0-9748 GCA_039026135.1 Pseudomonadota bacterium
CGACGATATCGATGTGCAGGCCAAATGGTATCAGATGTTGAAGAAGGAATGGGCCGCCTCCCGCAGCGAGGGCCGCGCCTTCGAGAACCGGATCAAACCGGTGACGCTGCGCTGGCGCAGCTAGCGCAGACTGGACTCGACCGTTTTGTTGAAATCGGTGAGGGCGCTTTCAAACCGGCCGAACAGCATCTGTGAGCTGGCGCCTGACTGCACGCTGGCCTGGATGCTCTCACCAATCGCGAAGTCTTCATCCAGCGTCTTGCGGGTAATCTCGTGATTCTGCTGCCAGTGCGCGGTATTCGACGCCTCAGAGATCGGCGCCAGGGTCGACAGGCGCAGCCGCGTCTGGCCGGGCGAGAGCGGTTCACCCTGGATCCAGGCAATGTGGTCTTGCTGGACCAGCAATTGCGGCGACGGGAAGAGCGAGTAGAGCACTTGGGCATGGTCGCGCAGGCGCCAGGTGTCTCGCTCACCCGCGGTCAGCTTGGCCATGCTGGTGCGCGGCAGGATGGAGCGCAAATGTGCGCCAAACTGGCGATAGGATGACAGATTATCCTCGAAATAGGGACCGATTGTCGTGCGGTGCGCGACTTTGAAATGATAGGCCTCAATGCCGCCTTCAACGAGAATTTTCCAGTTGGCGTTCAGGACCATCACGTCCTGATGCGCGACGAACATGTCCTCAAGGCCCAGCGCGCCAAGGTCGCCGGCAAGATCACCGAAATGCGCATCGAGATCGGCCGGGGTGTCGCCAGACGCGGTTACCCAGACAAACCCGAACCGTTCCTGACAATCGAGCCGCGTCAGCGAGAGCGCGCTGCGATCGATGCCCGGAAAGCCGGCCTCCAAATGTGGCGCGGCGATCAGCTCACCCGTGTTGGCATAGGTCCAGGCATGATAGGGGCAGGAGAAGCGGTGCTTGCAGCCGGCCTCATCATCGACCAGCCGGGTGCCGCGATGGCGGCAGACATTCAGGAAAGCGTTGACCTGTCCGGATTTGTCACGCGTGAGCAAGACCGGCAGGCCGGCAATGTCGCGGCGAAGAAAGTCGCCAGGTTCGCGAAGCTCGCTGACATGGGCGGCGGCATAAGGCATGGCGTGGAAGATGTGTTCGCGCTCGGCCGCGAACCGGTCGGGGCTTGTATAATGGGCCGTTTCATTGCGGGCGACATCGCCGCTGAGATAGTGCGCTTTCTGCGCCTTCAGGGCCAGCAGCTCATCGATCAGTTCCAATTCTGTCGCGCGGTCCATAGCGTCTCTCCGATGCTTTGCATTCCAATTTGCTTACCAAGCGGTAAGTGACTTATACCTACCATGTGGTAAGACGTCAAGTTTACCCGGCGGACCACATGGCCAGAGACACACGTACGCAATTCCTGGATGAGGCTGAGGCGCTATTTGCCCAGCGCGGGTTTTATGGCGTCAGCATTGCCGCGATTGGCGACGCAATGGGCCTGACCAAACAGGCTTTGCTGCATCATTTTGACAGCAAGGAGAAGCTCTATGGCGAGGTGCTGAAGCGGATCTCGGAGAGTTTTGACGGGGTGGTGGAAAAGGCGGCGGCCGGCACGGATGACCCGCGCGCGCGTTTAAGGGCCTTCCTGCTTCAACTTTATACTGCGTCTGGCGATCGCCCGTCTCAGACCCAGCTGTTAATGCGCGAACTTCTGGACAATCGCCGGCGCGCCGACACGGCAGGGACGTGGTATCTCAAACGCTTTCTGGAACATCTGATCGCCATGGTGCAGGCCATTCCGAACTGGCAGGATGCAAGCGATGCCGAAGCGCTGAGCTTTGCCTATCAGATGATCGGTGCGATCAACTATTTTCAAATCTCGCAGCCGACTTTGACCGGGATATTTGGCGGCGCGGAGTACACGGCGCTGGAACAGGCCTATCGCGGGCAGCTTGAGCGCCTGATTGATGCGGGTATCGCGGCCCGTTAGGTCGCCGCACGCGCTAGCGCGTCGGGACGGGTGTCTCGCCGGAATAGTCATAAAAGCCGCGACCGACTTTGCGGCCAACCCAGCCGGCCTCGACATATTTCACCAGCAAGGGGCAGGGGCGATATTTGGTATCGGCGAGCCCATCATGGAGTACTTGCATAATTGACAGGCAGGTATCAAGGCCAATGAAATCGGCCAGCGTGAGCGGGCCCATAGGATGGTTCGCGCCAAGCTTCATGGCCGTGTCGATGCTCTCAACAGTGCCGACGCCTTCATAAAGCGCATAGACTGCTTCATTGATCATCGGCACCAGAATGCGATTAACGATGAAGGCGGGATAGTCTTCGGCATTGGTCGTCGTCTTGCCGAGCCGGTTAGCAAAATCGGTTGCCATTTTATAGGTTTCATCATTGGTGGCGAGACCGCGAATAATCTCCATCAGCTTCATGAGCGGGACGGGGTTCATGAAATGAAGACCGATAAATCGCTCCGGGCGATCAGTGGTCGATGCCAGGCGTGTGACTGAGATGGAAGAGGTATTGGTGGCCAGGAACGCCGATGGCGGGACCACATCGCACAGGCCGGCGAAAATCTGTTCCTTGATGGCGCTGTTCTCGGTTGCCGCTTCAATGGCGAGATCCACGCCGCTGAAATCGCCAATGTTGGTTGTGGTGGAAATCCGCGCCTTTGCACTCTCCATGCCTTCAACGGAGATGATGTCTCTTGCGACCTGGCGGTGCATATTCTTGTCAATTGTGGACAGGCCCTTGTCCAGGGCGTCCTTTGAGATGTCATTGATGATCACATCATAGCCGGCTACGGCGCACACATGCGCAATGCCATTGCCCATTTGGCCGGCCCCAACGACCCCAATTGTTTTAATATCGGCCACTGCCTGCTCCCAATTCTATCGATCCGCCACATTGAACTTGTGCGGTGCAGCAAAGCAAGTCCGAAGGCATGTTTCCGCCGCATGATTGATCTGTGTGTCACCTTACCGCAACATATGAGGAGGCGCGCAGGTGGTTTGGTGCTAGTTGCTTTTCTCGGCCGTCGATGCGGCGGCCTGGATCGTGGAGAGCAATGACTTGCGCAAAACCGGGTCAGCAATTTTCTGAAAGGCGGCTACCAGTTCCAGGGCTTCATTGTCCCAGGTTGGCAGCGCCGGTGGATGGTCATCTTCCTGCACCGCCATGGGGGCCCGATCGAGCATGTCTGCAACGCCCTCATAGAAATATGTGATGGGAACGGTCAGCACGCCCGCCATTTCGAACAGGCGACCAGCAGAGATACGATTGACGCCCTTTTCGTATTTCTGAACCTGTTGAAAAGTCAGACCCAGCTTTTCGCCAAGTTGTTCTTGGGTCAACCGAAGTTCTCGTCGGCGCCACCGAAGTCTCTGGCCAACAATACGATCAATTCCACTGGGTATTTTATTTTCAGACATTGAAGAACTCGCTTGTTTCCAGCTGTCTTAACGACGCCAGGTCAAGAAAGCTAGCACCGCAAAGGACACGAACGTGATCCAATAGAAGGTTTCGCCGAACCGGCGATAGGGCGTTTCGGCCAACGCGTCGGGCAGCGCTGTTCGCAAGACCGATGATGTCCACCCCTCCGGGTCGCCGATAAAGGGCGTGCCTTCGCCCGTCTCGCGGCCATATCCATCCACCACGGCAGTATAGCCGCGCGATGCCACCCGCACGAGCGGCAAACCGGATTCAATCGCGCGATATCGGTTTTGGGCATAGTGCTGGGACGGGCCCATATCTGGCAGATTATTGATCGGTTTGATCAGGGCGCCGAGACCGGGGACACGGGCTCCGGGCAGGTCAAAGCCGGCAAACCAGGCATCATTTGAGATGATCAGTATCCACTCGGCATTTTCCGGCCGTGGCTGGGCATGGCGGATGATTTCCGGAAACAGCCCTTCATAGCAGATAAGCGGGATGACAGGGGGCAGACCGGCCGGATAGAGAACGGTGGGCTGCGTGCCGGGGGTGAACCCGGCTTTGGCAGTCTGCTGCACAGCGGTTGGCAGAATGCCCGAAAGTGCTTCGCCGAACGGAATGATCTGCGTGGCTGGCAGCTCGCCAAATGGAACAAGGCGATGCTTGTCATAAAGTGAGATCAGTTCTGCGCGGCCCGCTGCGGTTTCGAACACGGCGAGACTGTTATGGAAGACCGCTTCATTGGCCCGGCCCGACCGACGCGCCGAGCCGGCAATCAGGGTGCGCGGACCAAGAAAGGCGGACACGATGTCGAGCGCTTCATTGCTTTGCAACAGATCGAATGGCAGCGCCCCTTCGGGCCAGATGACGATATCGCCGGTTTCGGAGGGGACATCTCTCAACAAATTCGCATAGCGCACCAGCACTTCAGCCCCGCCCTGATCGAATTTCTCCGATTGCGGCACGCCGACATCCATCAGTGTCACGGTGCGTTCAGTCAGCACGGTTTGTGCCGACAGGCGCTGTGATCCCCACGCCCAGCCAAAGGCGACCAGCGCCACCGCGATAATGCTGGGCAGGGCGCGGCCGAGCACGCCTTTTGCCTCCCGCGTATCAACAAGGGCCGCCGGCGCCGCGCAGATCAGGAAGGTGAGCATGGTCAGCCAATAGACCCCGCCGATTGAGGCGACCTGTGAGAGTGCGCTGCCGGGGATCCAAGTTGTCCCGGCAAGGTTCCATGGAAAACCGCCAAACAGCGTGCCGCGTACCAGTTCAGCGCCGCTCATGAAAAGCGCGAAAATAAAGACGCGCGAGGGCGAGGCCGACCAGAAGGCGCCGGCCAGGGCGGCCGCCGCGCCCCAGATCAGGGCCATGCCGCCCGGCAGGGCAAAAAGCGGCATCCATAGAAAGATGGCATGCTGGGCCGGATCAACCAGGAAAGGTGAAACCGTCCAGTTAAGATTGATCAGGAAAAAGCCGAAACCGAAGGCCCAGCCGCGCGCGAACACGGCTCGTCCCCAGCGCAGCTGGCCACGCGCCCCATCAATCATCCAGACAAGTCCAACGGTTGCAATGACGAGTGCGATGGAGAGGTGAAACGGTGCAAAGGCGAGCGCGCTGATGGCGCCGAGAACAGCCGCGAACCAGAGCGCATTCCAGCCAGTCAGGCGTGCAACCGATTCGTGCGCAGAGGTGAACACGCTCAGGCCCTGGCTGGCCGTTTCCTGGTTCATCAAGGCGTCTCCGGCGCAGTTAGGCGAATGATGAGGCGGTGAATGCGCCGCGCGTCTGCGTCAAGCACTTCAATGTCGATCCCGTTTGGATGTTTGAGGATCTCGCCGCGCAAGGGCACACGCCCGGCCAGCGCGAAGACGACACCGCCGAGCGTATCGACTTCATGTTCTTCAAGGTCGAGATTAAGCTCGGTCTCATTCTGGAAG
Organism: Pseudomonadota bacterium; assembly: GCA_039026135.1. Taxonomy (GTDB): domain Bacteria; phylum Pseudomonadota; class Alphaproteobacteria; order Caulobacterales; family Hyphomonadaceae; genus Henriciella. The sequence goes on from JBCCMX010000083.1 coordinate 5,335, forward strand.
TCGTCAATTTCCATCCGGGCATCGACTTCCCAGGTCAGCCGGCCGCGCCGGACCAGCATCGCAATATTCTCATCATGCTCGTCTTCGATATCGCCAACAATTTCCTCGACCAGGTCTTCCAGGCTGACCAGACCATCGGTGCCGCCATACTCGTCCACCACAAGCGCCAGATGAATGCGCGTGGCCTGCATTTTGACCAGCAGATCGGTGACACGCATGCTGTCAGGGACAAACAGGATATCGCGGCGCAGGCGCTCAAGCGGGCGGTCCTCATCGTCTGGGCCATCGCCATTGGCGCGCGCGATCTCGCCGACCACATCCTTGATGTGGACCAGTCCGACCGGATCATCGAGTGTTTCGCGATACACTGGCAGGCGCGAATGCGTTGCTTCGGCAAAAATATCGATCAGGTCCTTAAGCGATGTGGCCAGTTCGACCCCGACCACTTCGGCGCGGGGGATCATCACATCATCGACTTTGGCATTCTCAAACTCTGACAGTCTGAGCCGCATTTCTTTCTGTTCGGGCGTTGAGGGCGGTTCCTCGCTGAGGACCGTTTCGCCATTGCGCGCCCGTGCACGCCGGAAAAATCCTAACAACCCGCCGGGCGGCGGTAAGTCTTCGGGGTTATCAAGTTTGTTCATTGGTCTCGAATCGATGCGCTATCTGTATGGATCAGGCCACCCCAGAGACGCAAGCGCAGCGATCTCCAGCGACTCCATCTCGGTCGCATCTGTGTCATCAACATGATCATGGCCAATGAGATGAAAATAGCCGTGGATGAGCAGATGGGAAAGGTGTTGAGTGATTAAAATGCCGCGTTCATCGGCATCGCGCCGGCTGACGCCATAGCCAATCGCGATATCACCCAGGAAGGGACGGTCGATCGGGTCGGCCGGGAATGACAGCACGTCGGTTGGCATATCTTTGCCCCGCCAGGTCTTGTTCAGCGCTTTTATGCCGTCATTTCCGGTCAGTAGCAGACTGATCTCGCCGCTTTGCCGGGCGATTTTGGCGGCCGCATCAAGCGCTTGTGTGCAGACGGCTTCAAGATCGCTGACCACGCGCCAGGCGTCATCCTCTGTGCGCATGTCGAGCGTGATCATTTTGATTTTTGGCTCTTATCGGCGTCATAAGCGCGAATAATGCGCGACACGAGCTTGTGACGGCGCACATCGCGCGCCGTGAAGGTGACCGTGCCGACACCCTCGACGCCGTCGAGAATTTTCAGGGCATGAGCGAGGCCCGAAGGCTGGCTTGGTGGCAGATCGACCTGGCCGGGATCGCCGGTCACCACCATGCGGCTGTCGCGGCCAAGCCGTGTGAGCACCATTTTCATCTGGGCGATGGTGGCGTTTTGGGCCTCGTCCATGATGACGAAGGCGTTCTTCAAGGTTCGCCCGCGCATAAAGGCAAGCGGGGCAACCTCGATAATCTGCTTGTCGCGCAGACGCTGGGCCTGATCGGCGCCGAGTGTCTCATTCAGCGCATCCCAGATCGGGCGCAGATAAGGCTCGACCTTTTCTTCCAGATCGCCGGGCAGGAAGCCGAGATTCTCGCCAGCCTCCACGGCCGGGCGCGTGATGATTAGGCGGCCGGCAGATTTGTCCTTGAGGGCGGCTGCGCCGGCGGCGACAGCCAGAAAGGTCTTGCCTGTGCCAGCGGGTCCGACGCCAAAGATCAGGTCCGTGTCGCTGCTGGTGAGCAGGTCGAGATAGATGCCCTGGGCCGGGGTCTGCGGATTGATCGGCACTTTCAGCCCGCGCAACGTGCCATAGGATTGCGACGGCGCGCGGGCGCGTTCAATCGCCCCTTCCATGGCCGCAGCGCCCGCGTCGGGATTGTCCTGCAGCACTTTCTCAAAAGCCGCCAGCGCGGTTTCAGCCAGCGATTCAGCCTCAGCTGATCCTTTCAAACGGATCCCGCCGCCCTGGCTTTCAGCAGAGAGCTTGCCATCACTCAAAGCCTCTTCAAGCAGCACAAGATTGGTGTGGTTGGGCCCGCAAATCAGCGGCAGAAGGGCCTGGTTTTCAGGGACGTAAAGCCGCGTCAAGCCGCTGCCTCCCGCCCATCGGTTTGCACGCCGGTCAGTGAATTCAGGCTGGCGCCGATAATATCGACATCGATGATCTGGCCGGCGAGATCTTCGCTGCCATCAAAGTGAACCGCTTGCAGCCAGGGCGAGCGGCCATGCATCTGACCTTCCATACGCCCCTTGCCGGTCACCAGTACCGGAACAGTCTCACCGATCTTGGAGGCGTTGAAGGCGGTTTGCTGTTCGCGCAGCAGGGCCTGAAGCGCCTGCAGGCGCTCATTCTTCACGTCCTCTGGCACCTGGCCAAACATCTCTGCTGCCGGCGTGCCGGGGCGCGTAGAGTATTTGAATGAATAGGCAATGGCGTAATTGACTTCTTTGACCAGCGCCATTGTGTCTTCGAAGTCCTTGTCGCTTTCGCCCGGAAAACCGACAATAAAATCAGAGGCAAGCGCGATGTTTGGCCGGGCCTCTTTCACCCGGTGCATAATGTCGAGATAGTGCGCGCGCGTGTGGCCGCGATTCATGGCCTTGAGAATATTGTCAGAGCCTGACTGGACGGGCAGATGCAGGAAGGGCATCAGCGCTTCTGTGTCACCATGCGCGGCGATAAGATCATCATCCATGTCGCGCGGGTGGCTGGTCGTGTAGCGGATGCGGTTAAAGCCGCCAATCTTGGAGAGGTGACGGATCAGCCGGGCAAGGCCCCATTCGCTGTCACCCTCAAGGCTTGGCCCGGCGCCATGATAGGCATTCACGTTCTGGCCGAGCAGATTGACCTCGCGCACGCCCTGGGCCGCGAGCGAGCGGGCCTCAAGCACAATATCGTCGACAGGGCGCGAGAGCTCAGCCCCGCGCGTATAAGGCACGACGCAGAAGGTGCAGAACTTGTCGCAGCCTTCCTGCACCGACAGGAAGGCAGTGGGGCCATCGGCCTGACGCGTATTGGGCAGGGCGTCGAATTTTTCCAGCGTTTCAAAGTCTGTTTCCAGACGCTCGCCGCTGGCGCGGTGCACGCGGGCGATCATTTCCGGCAGCTTGTGATAGGCCTGCGGGCCGAGCACCAGATCGACGGCTGGCTGGCGGCGCATAATCTCAGCACCTTCGGCCTGTGCCACACAGCCGGCCACCGCAATCGTCATCTTGCCGCCGGAGGCCTGTTTCATTTTCTTGATCTGGCCAAGCTCTGAATAGACTTTCTCGGTGGCCTTCTCGCGGATATGGCAGGTGTTCAGCACGACGAGATCAGCGCCCTCAGCCTGATCAACCGGCGCATAGCCGATGGGGGCGAGCACATCCTTCATGCGCTCGCTGTCATAGACATTCATCTGGCAGCCATAGGTCTTTATAAAGACTGATTTTCTGGCCTTGGTATCGGGCGTTTTCGTCATCCGGCGGCTTATGGCTCAAAAGCGGCAAAATGACCATATCTCACGGCAGTGAATTGTCGCCGCCGGCAGCGGGAATGTGCTGTCCCCACTGCCGCGCGACGCGATTATGAAAACAGGTTAAAACTCTGGTCCAGCAGCATGGCGGCTAGCGTTCCACCTGCCGTGGCTAGGACCAGGAGTGTGGTTTCAAGCACACCTGTTTTCGACTTTGAGCGGGCCGGGCGTTTTGACCGGTCACCGCGATGGCCGATATTCAGGCCATGAGTCAGTGTTGGCATTTTCGTCCTCACTTTCTGCCGCAAAGAGCGCGGAAATGAAGAGACCACGCCTTACGACGATGGGCCGACTATGACAGACAACGGGGGCGGAGGCAAGAAAATAAGTCTTTATACTGATTATTGTGCTATCAAAAGACCCGGTAATTTATATTCATAAACATATGTTTTATATGGATTATTTGTCCAATTAATGATCCGTAAGCGGTATATTAAGTGACTGTTTTATTTGTACAATAAAATACAGTGAGATGTGCCATCGACCGGGCATTTCGCACCCTGTATAGGCCTTTGGATGACCCGTATCATCCTGTTCAACAAGCCGTTTGATGTGCTCTCGCAATTTACCGACAAGGGCACACAGGGCGCCAGGCGGGCGACCTTATCAGACTATATTGATGTGCCGGGCGTTTATCCGGCCGGGCGTCTCGACCGGGACAGTGAGGGCCTGATGGTGCTGACCGATAATGGCAAGCTGCAGGCGCGCATCAGCGACCCGAAATACAAGACGGAAAAGAGCTACTGGGCGCAGGTGGAAGGGCGCCCCAGCGAGGCGGATCTGGCACCCTTGCGGGCGGGGCTGGAGCTGAAGGACGGGCTGACGGCCCCGGCCAAAGTCAGCCTGGTGGCGCCGCCAGAAGGCCTGTGGCCGCGCAACCCGCCCATCCGCGTGCGCCAATCGGTGCCTGATACATGGCTGTCCATCACCATTC
>JBCCMX010000084.1:0-9698 GCA_039026135.1 Pseudomonadota bacterium
GAAGAGATTGCGGCGGCGGAAAATGTCGACATTGACGTATTGCCCGATCCGCAAACAGATGATGAGCGCCTGTCGCCGATGCCGGACGGTGCCTATAACCCGGCTATTCTGGTCACCTCAGGCAGCTGCACGCACCTTGGCTGTGTGCCGGTCGGGCCGGCACAAGGCAGTGTTGGCGATTATGGCGGTTGGTACTGCCCCTGCCACGGCTCTCACTATGATACCTCAGGGCGCATTCGCAAAGGTCCCGCGCCGACCAATCTGGCCATTCCAGACTATGAATATGTGACGGCCAGCGTCGTCAAAATCTCACTTTAAAGAAGGACGAACGACCCATGAGCGGACAAGAGTCCAGTTACACGCCGAATACCGGCTTCGAGAAATGGCTCGATACGCGCCTGCCCATCATACGGTTTGCGTATGACACGATGGTCGACTTTCCAACGCCGAAAAACCTCAATTACTGGTACACGTTCGGCGCGATCCTGGCGGTGTGTCTGGTCGTTCAAATCCTGACCGGGATCGTTCTGGCGATGCACTATACCGCCACTGTCTCGGAGGCATTTGCGTCGGTTGAACGCATTATGCGCGATGTGCCTTATGGCTGGCTGCTGCGCTATACCCATGCGGTGGGCGCCTCGATGTTCTTCCTGGCGGTCTATATCCACATTTTCCGTGGCCTTTACTATGGGTCTTACAAGGCGCCGCGTGAGGTATTGTGGATCCTTGGCTGTATTATCTTCCTGTTGATGATGGCGACGGCTTTCCTTGGCTATATGCTGCCATGGGGTCAGATGTCGCTGCACGGTGCGAACGTGATTATCAGCCTGTTTGGCGCCATTCCGCTGGTTGGCGAGAGCATTCAGTCCTGGCTCCTGGGTGGACCCTCCATCGGCAACCAGACGCTTCAGCGCTTCTTTTCGCTTCACTATCTTCTGCCCTTCATGATTGCTGGCGTCGTCGCGCTGCACGTTTGGGCTTTGCACGTACCGGGCAACAATAACCCGACCGGCGTGGAAGTTCAGGATGTGAAGAAAGAGACGGTGCCTTTCCATCCGTATTACACAATCAAAGACGCGTTCGCGATTGTTGTATTCCTGCTGATCTTTGCGGCCTTCATCTTCTATGCGCCGAACGTGCTTGGCCATGCCGACAATTATATCGAGGCCAACCCGCTGGTGACCCCCGCGCACATTGTGCCGGAATGGTATCTCTTGCCGTTTTACGCGATCCTGCGGGCGATCACGTTCGACCTTGGGCCCATCGATGCCAAGCTGCTCGGCGTGATCTTCATGTTCGGTGCGATTGCCGTTCTGTTCGTTCTGCCCTGGCTCGACACGTCAAAGGTTCGCTCCATGCGCTATCGCCCAGTCGCGCGCCAGTTCTTTTTCGGCTTTGTGATTGCCTGCCTGCTGCTCGGCTGGTGCGGGGCATCAAACCCGGACGATCCGATTATCTCGCGCGGCGAAGATAAGCTGGTGGTCCAGTATACTGACAATGCCGGCATTGCTGGCAGCGCCGTGTTCGAGGCCTATGACGATGCGGCGGCATTCCGCGATGAGCAAGTGACAGCTGGCGGTGTGGCGGCCATTACGATCGAGAAGGCCCCGGCTTTCACGTTCAAGATGCTGTCTCAGATCATGACAGCTTACTATTTCGCCTATTTCCTTGTGATCCTGCCGCTTCTTGGTCTGCGGGAGACACCAAAGGACGAGCCGGAATCCATTCATAAGGCGGTCCTCGCCAGCCATGGCGCTGCGGCGCCGGCCGAATAAGGGAAACTGACGGATATGAATTTCCTCCGCATTCTTTCTGCCGGATTGGGCGCTGCCGCGCTAAGTCTCTCGGCTTACGCTGCTGGGGGCGCCAAACACGCCCACGCACCCGAAGAGGGTTGGCCGTTTGCAGGACCTGTTGGACAGCTCGATATGCCAAGCGTGCAACGCGGCTATCAGGTCTATCGCGAAGTCTGCGCGTCGTGCCATGGCATGAAGCTGCTGTCTTATCGCAATCTCGGCGAAAAGGGCGGCCCGTTCTATGATTCGGCCTATCCGAATGCGAATGACAACCCGCTGGTGAAATCATTTGCGGCGTCTGACGAAATCCTCGACCCGGTGCCGAATGATGCGGGCGATTATGATTATCGCCCGGCGCGTCCGTCGGACCGGTTCCGTTCACCTTACCCGAATGACCAGGCTGCCATGGCGGCAAATAATGGCGCATTGCCGCCTGATTTGTCAGTGATCACCAAAGCGCGTGGGCATGGCGAAGATGGCAGCGGCGCAAGCTATATCTATTCGCTGATGAAGGGCTATCCGGACCCTGGTTTGATTGAGACACGCACTGATGAGGAAGGCCTGCCTTACGGCGTCATTTCTGATTTTCCGGGTCAGTATGACTTGCATGGTGAGCTGATTCAGCCACTTGGCCTTTACTACAATCCCTACATGGCCGGCGATACAAGCGGCCAATGGGATGGTGACCCGCGTCACATTCCGGCTGGTGGCTTTCTTGCGATGCCGCCTCAGCTTAGCGAGGGCCGTGTGTCTTACCTTGATGGGACCCCAGCTACCGTCGAGCAAATGTCCTATGACGTCGCGCAATTCCTGCAATGGGCGGGCGATCCAAAACAGACGTCGCGCAAGTCGCTTGGACTGCCGGTGATGATCTATCTGTTCATTCTCGCCATTCTGCTCTGGTTCTCCTACCAGCGGATCTGGCGCAATGTGGACCACTAGATCACGCCCATTAACAGGCCCGTGAATTGACGACCCCGCCTTTGGCTGATCCAAGGGCGGGGTTTTCATATGCGGAGATGGCAATGAGCAAATGGGTGATCGGGATTATAGGCGGCTCTGGCCTTTACGAGATTGATGGGCTGGAAGAGGCACGCACAGAGACGGTGGATACCCCCTGGGGCGCGCCGTCAGACCCGCTGGTTCGCGGACATGTGGGCGCGGTTGAGTTTGTGTTCCTGCCACGTCATGGCAAAGGCCATCGCCTCACACCGACGCAGGTGCCATATCGGGCAAACATTGATGCGTTGAAACGCGCGGGTTGCACCGACATTCTCTCCATATCCGCGTGCGGTTCCCTTCAGGAGCAATATGCCCCCGGCCATTTTGTCATGGTTGATCAGTTTATTGACCGCACCTTTGCGCGGGAGAAGAGCTTTTTCGGTCCCGGCATGGTCGCGCATGTGTCGGTGGCCGAGCCGGTCTGCGCGCGCCTGTCGGCGCTTGCTGGTGATGCGGCGCAGGCCGCCGGCGCAACCGTCCATCGCGGCGGGACTTATCTCGCTATGGAAGGCCCGCAATTTTCGTCTCGCGCTGAAAGCCATCTTTATCGCCAGTGGGGCTGTGATGTCATTGGCATGACCAATATGCCCGAAGCCAAGCTCGCGCGCGAAGCCGAGCTGCCCTATGCGACCATGGCCATGGTCACCGACTATGATTGCTGGCGTGAGGATGAAGCGGCTGTTGAGGTGACCAATGTGCTGGAGGTGATGGCCACAAATACAGCCGCGGCCAAGCTGGCAATCAGCGGCTTGGCGGCGGGGCTACAAGACACGCCGCGCAAGCCCTCGCCCCAGGGCATTGAGACCTGCCTCGATTACGCCCTGATCACAGCGCCAGAGGCGCGTGACCCCGATTATCTTGCCAAACTGGATGCCATTGCCGGGCGGGTTCTGTCAGCAGGTTGAAGCACGGTGTCTGACCGTCTCTAACCGCTCTGCTGCACCGTGACCGGGCCATGATCATCAATGTGGTCGCCGTGAACGTGATGCAGGCGTCCATCGTGGAGGAAGTCCATATGGTCACCATGTGGCACCATTGGGTGGGCGGGGTCGCCGGCCTCGTGGACATGATCTGCATGCAGCGCCTGGTCCAGAGGCGCCTCGTCGGCAGGGTTTTCAGCACTTACCGGGATCACATGTTCATCGACATGACCGTCATGCACAAAGTGCAGATGTCCATCATGCAGATAGTCCCAATGATCAACGTGCCAGACCATTGCATGCCCACATCCATCGCCATGAATGTGAGCATGGTCGGCATGCATGTCGGCGATATGGTCGTCGGTGGCTGTCGTACAGGCAGCGACGGCGGCGAGCAGCGCGGCGAGAAGCAGGTGATAGCGCATAATTGTCCTCAAATGTGTCTGTTGGAAGACAATATGCCGAATGACCAAGAATTTCAATAGAGTCTTGTATTTATTGAATAATTTGGACTGTTATCACATAACAGGCCGTGCGGGCACCCGCCATGAGCTGGCGCGAATATCACACAAGCGCGCTTGCCTCACGCGGCTGCTTTGCCTAATTGTGACAATGTAACATTGGTTTGGCTGGTGGGTGAGACGCAGATGAAGGTCGACGCGGTTGCGATAGGGATGTCCGGGCTGTGCGTGGTGCATTGCCTTGCCTTGCCCGTGCTGGCCTCGGCAGCGCCCGTCCTGGGCGTGATCTCCGAGGCTGAATGGCTGCATCGCCTGCTTGTGATTATGGCCTTACCGCTTGCGCTTCTGGCGTTCACCCGGACCCCGAGTCGCTCTGCACAAATCGCTTTTGGTCTGCCGGCCATTATTGGATCCGTGCTCTTGTTTCTCGGCGCCTCTGCCGAACCACTGCATGACTATGAGACGCTGCTCACTGTCATTGGCGCGGTGTTTCTGGGCGGCGCGCATATCCTGCGCTGGCGCACGCATCAGGCATAGCCGCAGAAGCCCTTAAGCGGGCTCGCTTGTCATGGCCACAAACACATCTTCAAGGTTGGGCTGCTCTGTGGCCAAATCCGCGACGCCGATGCCGGCCTCGCGCACGCGTTCCAGAAGGCGACCAATACCGGTCTCACTGCTGCGGAAAGAGATACACAAGGTTCCGTCAGGGCGCAGCTCTGCCTGCAAATCATCCAGCGCGCTTGGCACTGCACTTAGCGGCTCGCGCGGGGTGATCTTGAGCAGGCGTTGATCCATGCGGGCGAGCAGTTGCGGTGTTGGCTCCTGGGCCAGAACATCGCCATGGCTGATAATTGCAATCTCGTCGCAGAGCTCTTCAGCTTCTTCGAGATAGTGCGTGGTCAGAATGATGGTCGTGCCATTGGTATGCAGTTCGCGCACATAGGCCCACAGCGAGCGACGAAGTTCGACATCAACCCCGGCGGTGGGTTCGTCCAGAATAAGGACGGGCGGGTTATGGACCAGCGCCTTGGCGACCATAAGCCGCCGCTTCATGCCGCCGGAGAGTTGGCGCACATAGGCGTCTCTTTTGTCGTCGAGGCCCATTGCGGTCAGAATCTCTTCGCTGCGCCGCTCTTGCTTCGGGACACCATAGTAACCGGCCTGGAGTTCAAGCGCCTGCAGCGGGGTAAAGAATGGATCCATTGTGATTTCTTGGTTCACAACGCCAATCGCTGCGCGCGCCGAGCGGGGCTGGTCATCAATGTCAAACCCCCAGATTTTGGCGCGGCCGTCTGTTTTGGTGACCAGGCCGGCAAGAATGTTGATAAAGGTCGACTTTCCAGCGCCATTTGGCCCCAGAAGGCCGAAAATGCTGCCGCGTTTCACCTTTAGATCGATCCCTTTGAGGGCCGTCATTTGGGGCAGTTTGCCGGACGCGCGGTAAGTCTTTTCAAGACCGATCGCCTCAATGGCATAGTCTGGTTGGGTCATTCGATCTCCGGGAGTGGATTATGACATACCATATAGCGTGAAATGCGTGACACCATAGGCCAATTGACGGTTTGGTCCTGCCTCGCGTATGCGATAATAAGTGAAACGATATTGACAGGATTGGCCCATGTCCGCGCCCGCCACTTACGACAATCCCGAAACCATTATGGTGAAGACACGCCAGGTTTCTTGCAATGGCGGCGGCGGCGCGCTCGGCCATCCGATCGTGTGGTATGAGATGGGCAAGGACGATATGGTCGAGTGTAGATACTGTGATCGGCGGTTTATCTTGATCGGCGGTAAGGCCGATCCGGACGCCTAATCGACTGAAATCGCCGAAATATTGCAAATATCACGCATGTGTGTGGTCGTGTTCTTAGGTCTTTTGTGTCAAATGGCGTGAAAATCGCTAGTCTAGGCTGAAATGAACGAGAAACGCATTCTTCTGATTATTGGCGGCGGGATTGCCGCTTATAAGTCACTGGAACTGATCCGTGAGCTGTCGCGCCGCGGTATCGCAAGCCGTTGTATCGTCACAAAAGGCGGCGCTGAGTTTGTGACGCCCTTGTCTGTTTCAGCGCTGTCGGGCGAGAAATGCTTCACCGATTTGTTCGATCTCGATGACGAAGCCGAGATGGGGCATATTCAACTGTCGCGCTCTGCCGATCTGGTTGTTGTCTGTCCGGCGACCGCTGATCTGATGGCGAAAGCAGCAGGCGGCTTGGCCAATGATCTGGCCTCGACGGCGCTTCTGGCCACCGACAAGCCGGTGCTGATGGTACCGGCTATGAATGTGCGCATGTGGCAACATGCAGCGACACAGCGCAATGTGGAGACGCTGCGCGATGACGGGGTGACCGTCATGGACCCGGATGATGGCGCGATGGCCTGCGGCGAGTTCGGCCCTGGCCGGTTGCCTGAGCCGCTGGTGATTGCTGACCAGATTGAGGCCATGCTGCACGGATCCGGCGAGGTTGTCTCCATGGGTGCTGGCCGACTGGCCGGGCGCCATGCGCTGATCACAGCCGGGCCGACGCGCGAGCCGCTGGACCCAGTCCGCTTTTTGTCCAACCATTCCAGTGGCAAGCAAGGCTATGCCATTGCCGAAGCGCTGGCGGCCGCTGGCGCACGCGTCACGCTGGTCTCTGGGCCGGTCTCATTGCCGACGCCGCGGGGCGTTGACCTTATCCCCGTGGAAACAGCACGCGAGATGCTTGCTGCTTGCGAGGCCGCGCTGCCGGCGGATGTTTTTGTCTCCGTTGCTGCCGTGGCCGACTGGCGACCGAGCCGCGCTGCGGCCAAGAAGATGAAACTCAAGGAGGGCGATGATCGCCCATTGCCGACGCTTGAGCTGTCTGAAAACCCGGACATTCTGGCGACGCTGTCGCGCAAAAAGAAGAACCGCCCGACCCTGGTGATTGGCTTTGCGGCCGAGACCCATGATGTCGAAGACCTTGCCCGCGCCAAGCTGAAGCGCAAACGCTGTGACTGGATTGTCGCCAATGACGTCTCAGGTGATGTCATGGGCGGGGCGGACAATGAGGTCGCGCTGGTCACGCGCGATTCGCTGGAGCGCTGGCCGCGCATGGACAAGGCCAAGGTTGCCGCGCGCCTGGCAGACCGCATTTATGAGGCGTTTAAAAATGACGTCTCGGAAACGGTTGCGGCCGAATAGGGCCGCCAAACAGTGCTTGACGGGAATCAATGCGTTTGAGAGCGGTCCTGTATGACCGATATTCCTGTTTCCGTTGTTCCGCTGCCCCACTTTAAGGGCCTGGACTTGCCCGCTTATGAAACGCTTGGCGCGGCCGGGATGGATGTGCGCGCCGCTGTGCCTGAGGATGAGCCGATCGTTTTGGCACCGGGCACACGCGCCATGATCCCCACCGGGCTGAGCGTGGCCATTCCAGAGGGCTATGAAATTCAGATGCGTCCGCGCTCGGGCCTGGCGGCCAAACATGGCCTGACCTGCCTCAACTCACCCGGCACGATTGACAGTGACTATCGCGGCGAGTTGAAAGTGATCCTGATCAATCATGGCGCTGATCCCTTCACCATCGCGCGCGGCGAACGGATCGGGCAAATGGTCCTGGCGCCGGTGACGCGTATCGTCTGGGACGCGGTCGATGCGCTGCCCGAAACGGCACGCGGGACGGGCGGGTTTGGCTCGACAGGGCGCTGAGCCCTTACCAACCAGTGGCCCGGGCCGTTCGTGCAAGTTCCTCTGACAGGATATCGTAAACGATGCGGATCCGTCTGCTCGTATGCAATTCCCGGTGGGTGGTCAGCCACAGCGGCACGCTGCGTTCAAAGGCCTTCGGAAGAATGGGTTTCACTTTGGGGTAGGCCGTCTCTACGTCCTTCGTCAGAATGCTGATCCCGAGGCCCTGGGCCACTAGCTCCCACAAGACCGTTCCGCTTGGCGTATTGAGCTTGAAGTTCCGCTTGGTGACGTCAATTCCCGCCTCAGCCAGAACGGTCCGTAAACTGAAGAAGCGATCGAAACCGATAAACTCCGCCTCGTTCAGGTCGCTCAACGTCCTGATGGGTCCAAGAGACTGTATGTAATCAGTTGAGGCATAAAGATGGGCCTGTGTTTCACCAATTAGCTTTGCGATCAGGTCGGGCTGTTCAGGCCGGCCATGGCGTATGGCGATATCGGCTTCTCTGCGTGTCAGGTCGCGAACTTCGTTTGAGGTAATAATCTCCAGCTCAACCTGCGGCGCGGCCTGGCGGATCTTTTTGAGGATTGGCGGCAAGTGCAGGGTTGCCATGACATTTGTCGCGGTGATGATGACATGGCCGCTGACATCCTGTGACTGACCAGAGGCCGACAAAGACACACGGGTTGCCGCATCGGCCATTGCGCGCACATGTTCCAGAAGCTCAATGCCTGCGGATGTCAGCGCCATTGCGCGGCCTGCCCGCTCAAACAGCGTGACGCCGAGTTCGTCTTCGAGCGCCGCGACCTGCCGGCTGAGCGTGGGTTGGGTTTGGCCGAGCGCGCGCGCTGCCGCCGAGAGCGAGCCTTCCTCGGCGGTCGCCAAAAAGGCGCGGACCTGATTCCAGTCGAAAGATATGGCCTGCCAATTCATTGAAATGCGTATAGCTCACTTGCGATTTTCCGCAATTTCTATTCGCAAACAGAATAGGTAATTGGCGCTCATGAAATATGACTACACCTCTATTCCTCGACGGAATGATTTTTTGGAGACCTGGATAATGACGAAGAAAGCGAAGTTCTGGGACAAAGTTGCGGACAAATATTCCCGCCAGCCCATTGCCAATCAGAAGGCTTATGAGATCAAGCTGGACCTGACGCGGGAGTATTTAACGCCGCAGTCAAACGTTCTTGAGTTTGGCTGCGGCACGGGCAGCACCGCCATTCTGCATGCGCCTTATGTCAAGCATATCGACGCGATCGATATCTCGGCCAATATGATTGATATTGCGCGGGCAAAGCTTGGGCCCGCCGGTATCGACAATGTCGCGTTTGATGTCGCTGATATGGATACATTCACGTCAAACGAGGGCCACTATGATGTGGCCTTGGGGCTGAACATTGTCCATCTTCTGGATGATCGCATGGGGGCGATGCGGGAGGTTTACCGCGTCTTGAAGCCCGGCGGATATTTTGTTTCCAGCACAATGTGCCTTCGCGAGAAGCTCATGTTCCGCCTGATGGAGCCGCTATTCCCACTGATGAATACAATCGGTCAGTGGCCGCGGGTCAGGCGCTTTACGGCGCAGCGCCTGAAGTCAGACATTGAGACGATCGGGTTTCAGACGGTCCACCAATGGCAGCCTGGAAACGGCGCCGTTCTGTTTCTGGTCGGCCGAAAGCCTGCTTAAATCAGCGCATCATCGCGTTTGGCAAATTTGGCGAGCAGATAGGCATCTGTGTTTTCAATCTCGTCGAGTTTGCCGAATGCGAAGGCATTGCGATCCATCACAAGATCGCGCGGGCGCAGGGGGCGTGAGATTTCGAGACCCTCCAGGGCGCGTGCACGGGAGAAAGCGACATAGGC
>JBCCMX010000085.1:0-9606 GCA_039026135.1 Pseudomonadota bacterium
GCCTGTTTGATCGCCAGGCCACGGCCCTGGAACCGACCGCCAGCGTGCGCCCGGATGATCTGACGCAGCTGAACAAGACCGTGTCGCGCCTTGAGCGCTTCTGGTCAGACCAGATCCGCTTCCAGCTTTAAGCCTAGCGCGATCCTGTAATCAAAGAAGCCCGTGGCCTCACCCGCCGCGGGCTTTTGTGCGACGCGTCTACCGGCTGAGCCCAAATTCATCGAGTCTGTCGCAGCCCCACTGGTTCCCGCCAGTGCAGCCTTGACGGAGCAGCTCTGTGCCTTGGCGTGTATCTTTTGAGCCGCCCAGGCCTTTGTACAAGTAATTGCCGAGAGCGGCGCAGCCCTTGGCGTCTCCGCTATCACAAGCTTGCCGATAAAGCTGGCGGGCCTTCACGTCATCTTCCGCGACACCAAGACCTCTACCGTAAAGAACACCAAGATTGGCGCAGCTAAGGGCGTTTCCGCCATCGCAGCTATCCCGATAGAGCTGGCGGGCTTTGACGTGATCCTGCGTGACGCCAAGGCCGAAGTCATAGAGAATGCCAAGATTAGCGCAGCCATCCACATCGTCGCCGTCACAAGCGAACTGCCACTCCCGCCTTGCTGTTGCATAGTCCTTCTCGTCGTAGGCGGCGATGCCAGCCCTAAATGCTGCATCGGCGTCTGCTCGGCTGATGCTGGATGTCTTTGGCGTCAGCTCCTCAATCTTTGCATTAACGAAGACAGTGTTCACACTGTTCGGGAAGCGTTGTTTGAACGTGGTGAAAGCTTGCAGCGTATTGGCGCTAATCGCTTGGGCGAGCGCGGTGCCCTCATCATTGGCGAGCAGGGGCGCGGGCGGCTGCGACTCGGCTGGCGTGCCGTTTTTGAAAAAGAAGTTCCGGTAAAGCTTGACGTCAAACCAGGGCAGCTGCGGGTTGGCGGTGTTCTCTGTCTGCTCGGCGAGGCGCACTTGCGTATTGAAGAAAGCCTGCACAGCGCTCTGCCCGGGCCGGCCTATTTCCTCGGCAAGGATCGGCGCATAGACGCCGGATTTCGCCAGCGACCCAAGATCCGTTGAATAGGCGATCAGCATGTTGGAGGCCGCATCCACCCGGTTCAGCCCCTTCATGTCCGACTTATAGCCTGGAATGGCGGGCACGTTGCGGCAGGCATCAAACACCATAAACACTGCCTTCGCGCCAACCGCCTCAAAATTGTCGCGTTGGGTGGCGAGGCTTACGCCATAGGCTGCAAAGTCAGACGGCACGCGCAAGCGCGCATTGGTGCCGAGGAGATATGAGGTGCGGCTTTCCGGGTTCTGCGCGCCATGTCCGGTATAGTATATAAAGCCGACCGCTTGCGGCCCCGCCCGGTCGAGCGCGACGCGGAACGTGTCCAGCGCCGTCTCAAGTCTCGGCTTGGAGAGGTTCGAGGCGCGCGTCACGGAAAAGCCGGCATCGCGCAGCGCGTCAGCGATGACATTAGCTTCCTGCTGGGCGAGGGACACATCTGATAGGCCGCCTGTATAGTCCTGCTGATAAATAACCAGTGCAAGGCGTGTCTCGCCCTGCGCCAGCCCGGCAAAAAGCGTGCTTAAGACAATCGCGATCAAGATTCTCATCGGCTTATCCTCCACCTTGCCAGACCTTAGCAAAAGCGCAGGGTCCGCGTGAAGCCCTATCGGCTTAAGCCATACTTTTCGAGCAGGTCACAGCTCCACTGATCGCCAGCGACGCAGGCCTGCCGAAGCAGACTTGCGCTGCGGTCAATGCCCTTTGGGCCGCCCAGTCCATCATACAGAAAGCTTGCCAGGTTAGCGCAGCCCGTCGTATTGCCGCCATCGCAACCGCTTTCATAGAGCCGGCGCGCGGAAGATGATTTGACCCGCGCCAGCAATATCGCCGACCATAGGTGTCTGCCGCGACTCGGTGGCAAGCGCGACTTGGCGGCGTACATACACTTCCAGCTCGCTCAGCGTAATCACCTGATCCTGATAAACATCTGCCGCGCCCTTCAGGCCATTCGCAAGCGCTCGGGTAAAGAAACTGATCTGCTCGCTATTGTCGACAAAGGCGTCCTGGCCCGCCAGTCCGGCCGTCATGATATGTGCGCCCGGAATTTCAGCAATGCCGCGTTCCACAAACCGCATCGCGCTGTCTCCGCTTTTGCGCACAATCCCCATGCCGACAGAGCAGGCATCGAGGATAACAAGCACATGTTGGGCTTTCTTACCGGCGCCTTCTGTTCCTACGGCATAACGGATCATTTCCTCAAGGTCCGATAGTGGCAGGCAGTTGGTCCGCGCGCGCAAGGGGCTTGGGTCGCAGTCGCGTGTCGCAAGATAGGGGTTTTGACGATCGGTGCCGGACTCAAAGCCGTGCATTGAGAAGTAAAGCACAATGCGGTCGCCTTCTTCGGTGGCCTCAATGAAATTCTGCAAGGCATCAAGAATGGTCGCACGGTCACCGTTCAAAATCGGGTCGGCAATATCGGTAAACCCGACACCCTCCAGGGCCTCGGCCACCTCTTCGAGATCATTGTCGACATAGGGCAGGGGCCCGAAATCGTCGTCATTGTCATAATACTGAACGCCGGCCAGAAAGGCGCGGCTGCGGCCATAAAGCTCCGTATCAATCCAGCTTGCATTAACCGCATCGGCGGCGCCATCAACCCTGTCCAGACCCTTGCTTGAAATCGGCGCGATCAGTGTGTCCCGCACCACAAAGCCGATCTTCGACATGGCGGGCACCTCGATCCAATCTGATCCACCAGTGCGATAACGTGTGCGCAGGCGAAACTCGTGGGCACCGCGCAGCACATAGTCAAAAACTGCAATCTGACCCGATGTCCAGGGCGTCCAGTCTTCACTTGGATACAGGCTGTACTGCGCCTGAACTTCAAGATCAGAGATGGCCGGATCCTTGCGCACATCCCAGGTAATCTCCAGCGCCTCATCGCTCACCCCGCCATCAATTGTCTCTGCCGCGCCGGGGCGGCGATCATTAATCGTCAGGCCGACCGAATAGGGAATGGCGGCCGGGCGGGCATCTTCGGTCACTTCAATCGCGCCGAGCAATGTGCTGCCGTGTTGCTCTGTACGGTTCTGGACGGCCAGGCGACGCCGCGACTCTTCGGTACGAAAAGCGGCCGGTTCATTCACAATCGGCAAGCGGTGTGAATATAGCGCGTAGTCGCCAGGCTCGGCCGGCGCGCGCCACCGAAAACAGCGCGAAATCGCCGCCCATTCCGACTGGATGCGATCAAATTGTTGCGGATCAATCACGTCAATTGTCTCCAGCGTATAGTCGGTTACGCCACCGCGCTCCTCTTCCCACCAGAAATGCACCGCAACTTCCTCAAACCGCGCCGAAAGATAGGTATAGAAAGTGCCTTCAAAGCAAATCTCGACCGGTTGATCGGGAAACAGCGCGATATGCGGGCCACCTCTTTCAATCTGTTCGCCATCAATTGATACATAGTCGAATGCACTACCAGCAGCATGCGAGGGCGCCACAACAAGACCCGCGAGCATTACGAAGAACAGGATAGAGCGAGCGAACGGCGTTGCTGTTTTGTTTGACATCGTGGCGATCCCTTCGTTGGTCACCGTTACTCTCATGTGTCGATCCCCGAAATACAATATCAAACCGAGCGAAATCTCACGGGGTCATGTCTAGTCACGCCCAAAACGGATCGCTAGGCTGGAAAAATGCGCGGATGGTCTGTTCTCTTGATGTCAGTCGGACTTGGGCCGACCGCCAACGCTTCGCCCTGGGTTCAGAATGAAGGTTCGCTCTACTCGCGGCTCGCCGTCTCGTCAGAAGAGGTGAATGGGCTCGCCGCCACCCGCACCGACATTTATGGCGAGTACGGCCTCACCGACCATTGGACTATCACAATCAAGGGCGAAGCCGTGCGCTTCGATGATGGCAGCGATTTTAACAATGAGAGCCTACGGATCACCGCCCGCCGCGCGCTGTTCACCGTTTCCGGTTTCGTCGGCGCGCTCGAAGGGGGCTATATAGAAGGCGGATCCCTGTCGAACCAGAACAGCTGCGAGACCGTCGGTCTTGAAACCCGCGCCAATCTCGGCTGGTCGGGGCAGGCCCAGGGCTTCACGACATTTGCCTTCGCAGAGATTGCCGGGCGCTTTCACGAGGACTGCGAACGTGACAGGGCCGAATTCGGTCTCGGCCAGGAGGTTAGCAACAATATCTGGGTCATCAGTCAGGCCTGGTTCGAGCGCGGGTCGGACAAAGCCGCATCAGACAAAGTCCAGACCGAACTGCTCTGGCGCGCGGGCGATATTGATCTATCTGTGGGCTACCGAGAGGAAATTAGCGGACGGTTTGAAGAACAAAGCGTCTTCCTCGCTGCCGTTCGTCGATTTTAACGCCCCCGGGGACTATTCAGAGGTCACATAGCCTGTTTCGACCATGATATAGGCAATAACGGCCGTGCGGTCCGTTGGGCGCCGCAATCCGGCAAAACTCATGCTGTTGCCGGGCAGAAAATCGTTTGGATTGGCCAGCCATTCATCAAGCAATTCCGGCGTCCAGCTAAAATCAGCCTCTTTTGATGCTTTTGAGTAAGCGCCAAATGATTCAACCGAGCCAACCTGACGCGCGAAAATCCCATAGAGATTTGGACCCAGCAGATGTGGGCCGCCTTCCACCAGAGAATGACATGTGCCGCACTGACGAAATGTACGTCGCCCGACATTGTAATCTGCGCTCTGATAGGGCTCCGGCAGCGCCGCAAACGGGTTTTCTGTCTCAGAAGCCTCTTCAACCACCGGATTTTCAACGATATTTTCTGCAGAAGGCGTTGCCGGCGCCGCTTCAGGCACAGCGGCCTGCGGGGCAGGGGCGGCCGGTTCTTGCGATCCGCCGCAGGCCGCGAGCATCATCGAGGCCGCAAGGCCAAAAACCATATTTTTTGAAAAAATCATTTAAAAACGGCTCCTTGCACCCTTAGTGCGATCCTACCGTACAGGTGTACAAACCAAAGAAAAGCCCTGACGCAACGAAATTCAGTGAATTTGAACCAGCCCCAGAGTGCGCGCAGCGAAGGCCACCCAAGATCGCGACATTCTCGGTGAAATAAGCCGGATATTAACCATAATCACCTACGCTCGGACCATAAAAACAATACCGAATGGTGGTTAAAAATGAGATGGGCGATGAGTGGGCTGGCTGCACTGGCAGTTGGCCTGTCGGTGGACGCGTATGCGCAGCCGGCGAATTCCGATCTGTGGATCGGCTTCGAAAACAGCGACAATGGCTTCCTCGTGGACGAGGATAGCGGCAATATTTGGATGACCGGCATATGCCTGAAACCGCTCGCAAAAGCGACGCGTCAGGGCACCGTCTGGACGTCAAATACGGTCGAACTGGTCTCTGTTGGCAGCGTTATGGCGGTTCTGGACCAGACATTTGAGCTCCAGACCAGCGCTTCAGCGGCGGAAATCGCGGTCAAATCGCCTCATCGCGGCGGTGAGCAGCGTTTTGCCGCGAAAATCGACCGAAATTGCAAGTCTGGCGGCGATTGCGCCCGCCTGATTGCCTCGCAAACGGCCTGTAACGGCTAATTCAGCCCGGCATTTCGCCGATCGACATGTCTTTGCGCGCAATCCTTCCTGCTACGGCCTTGGCCGCGAGCCTGTTCACCCTTGGGGTGGCCAGCGCGCAAACTGTTGCGCCCGCAGTGCCGGTTGAATCCGATCTGTCCGCGCCGCTATCGACTTCTCCTCAATCACCTGCCGAGACCAGGCCTGCTATCGCCCCAGCACCGGCCGACGCTGTGTCCATTGAATTCGTGGACATGGTGATTGAGGGGTCTTTTACATCAATTCGCACGCGCCAATCAGTCTCTGGCGCGCTGGAATACGAGCTCTCAGACATTGCAAAGGCGCTGAGAAGCTCAATTGAGCTCGAAACCACGGTTCTGCGCTACAATCGCTTCCAGGACGGTGTGATCATGTCGATCGACATGGCTGACGGAAAGGTCCGCGCCAATCTGACCGTTCTCGGCAAATTGCCCGACTTTGAGTCGCGCGAGGAAGCATCGGCCTGGATCAGCCTCAACGCGGTCTCAGTTCTAACCGGCACGCATGTCTCGCAGGACGGGCAAGGCCGTACGGTCCTGACCCTCGACAAGCAGCTCAAACCGCAATTTGGGCTGGATCTTTGGGTCAATGGCGCGCCCGTTGATGCCTTTGGCAACGAGCCGCGCACGATCGGGCCGATCCTGCTTCTGCCGCTTGAGCCAATTGTCGATGCGCTCGGCCATCAGCTGACGCGTGATGCAAGCCAGGTCACCGTGCGCCGCACCGAGGATCAGGCAGAAATCGAGCTTGAGCTTGCCACCGGTCTTGTCTCCATCAATGGCACAGCCCGCGGCATCACCCCTGACATGCAGTTTGTAGACGCCGATATGCTGCTTCTGCCCTTCTCAGCCGTCGAAACGCTGACCGGCACGCATATCAAGCTGCAGCCGGGCACCAACCGCGTCGAAATTACCCTCGATGATCGCCTCAGCAGCACTGCGCTTCCGGGCGCGCGGGTGTCCGACGAGGCCGCCGAGAGCCCGTTCACACCTGAAACGCTAACCTATGAGGTCTCCGATCGCGGTCCAGTCCGGGCCGAACTTGCCAGCCATTGGGGTAACTATAACAGTCGCACCCGCTTTGAGACGGCGGGCGGGCTGGAAGATAGCGGCGACGGGCTCAACCCCGCCTGGATGTCCATGGATGTTCAGTCACTTGATGGCTGGGCGGCCACGATAGGCGACTATACCGGCGGCTATCGCGAGCTCGCCGGTGTCGACCAATCAAGGATCCGCGGCGCGTCCTGGCGCACGCGCAGGCCAAGTGGCGCCGTCCTTGCAATCGCAGCGGGTGTTCCGATTTCGGGATCCGACCAGGTGTCCGACACGGTCAGCGTACCGGAATTCGAGGGCCTGGCGGGCGGCGCGCGTCTGATCACCGCCGACCAGAGCGCCGATATTGGCGTCTCCTTCAGTCAGGATGGCGATGGCGAGAATGGCCTCGCAGTTCTGGGCGGGCAGAAGCGCTTTGACCGCTATGGCGAACCAACGGGTCTGCAATCGGCCTATGTCTCGGCCGATATAGGCGCCTTTTCGGGCGAAAGTTCCGGCGCCGATGTCCGCGCACGTGCGAGCGCCAATTATGCGCTGACCCGCCAGGTCGGGATTAACGCTACAGCCGCATATGATGGCGAAAAGTTCAGCTCTGGCGCTGGGCGCAGCGCCTTTGCTGGCGTCTTCGATCAGCGCGTCGGGGCGCGCACGGCCGTCTCCAGCGCGACCACCTGGCGCAGCGTTGAACCCTGGGGCGCCCTGAAGCAGTTTTCGGCGACGCTGCAGGCCTCACACACTGAGGAAGGCGGCGATATCGACACCGTTACCGACAATGCCTCGTTGTCATTTGCGACCCGGATCGGGGAAGCTGGACCATCAATCTCTGCCGTCGCATCAACCACCCTGACAGAGACAAGCGACGAGAGCACAGAAACCAACACGCTGCGCCTGCGCGCGCTTCAGCGCTTTGGCTGGGGCACGCTCAGCGCGACCTACGCGCAGGGTGACAGCGTGCAGGATGAAACATCCGCAGGGACCGAGGACGACACCGCAACGGCTGAGACTGACAGCACATCTGAGCAATTCGTTGCCAATCTGCAGGTCAATCCGCTGCGCAAACTCTTCCAGAAGGGCGCGAGCCTCGCCATCGCGCCGACGGCGACAACAAACTGGAACGGCGACGATGTCCGCACCAATCTCGGCGCTTCAATCTATGGCGACTTTGGCCAACTCCTCGGCGAACGCCTGTCGCTGTCAGGGCGTGTTTCGGCCCTGTCTGACTTCAATGTCGATCAAACCGCAACCCGTTTCTTCGCCAACCTTGAGGCACGTTATCGCATCACGCGAAATATGGAGCTGACGGCGAACTATACTGATAATTTTGAGGGCCGCAGCGATCTAGCCATCGGCCTGCGCGGGATCGTGAAGTTCAATGAGCCGCGCCGTCACAGCCGTCCGGACGAGGGGCGCGGCATTCTCACCGGTAAAGTCTTCCTTGATCGCAACCGCGATGGCATTCGCCAGGACGATGAGCCCGGAATTCCGGGCGTGCGCGTCTCTGTTCGGGGGACCGGCCTGTCCCTGAACGCCAATCGCGATGGCAATTTTACCATTCAGAACATCAAAACCGGCCTTTATGCCGTTTCGGTGAACAAACGCGGCCTGCCACTAGGCTATACGATCCCGGAATTTGCCGAACCGCGCGTCACGATCGGTGATGGCCGCCGCACCAATGTCGATGTGCCGATTATTCTGTCCGGACAGGTGCGCGGGGCGATTTTCGTCGACGATAATGAGAATGGACAGCCCGATCGCGGCGAGCGGCGACTGGAAGGCCACTGGATCAAGCTGTTTCCGGAGGAGGGGGGCGCCCTTGCGAGTGTTCAGTCCGCCTCATTCGGCCAATATAGTTTCGAAAACCTCGCGCCGGGCCAGTATCAGCTGCTGACCCGGATCGCTGGCGCCCCGGTCACACGTCCCATCGAGATCAAGGACAGCGATCCGTTCCTCGTTACCCCAATACCCATCCCTCCAGGCCTGTTCAATGGCGAGGACATTGCCGGCATGACGGCCATTGGGCTCGGTGTGCCTTAGGGCGCCGCGCAGCGACGCGGAGACATATTATGAGGCTCAAAACGCCCTAAAGCGGTCGCTTACCAGCGATGCCAAGGTGTAGTCAGGCGATAGATCTACGTCCGCGTTGTAGAGTCTTCTTTTATTTGCAAGGGTGGTCGCAGTTTGGGGGTCGATATGCGAGTACTCCTAGCCCTTTATTGGCTGTTTGTCGTGCTTTTGGCAGCTTCAGCAGAGGAAGAGTCCTCTTCTGGTGCTTCGAAGCTTCAGTGCACTGAAGAAGAGGTTGGCCGTCGCGCATTCGAATATATTTCAGCATCGTCAGACGCTGGACTGTTCAGCAACGGACGGTTCACGCGTGACGGAGACCAAATCAATTTTATCCGATACTTTGGGCACAATGCCATTCAGATCTGCTCTGAAGGCTCCCAGAGATTTTGGGACGAATTAACCAGACGACACGAGGCAATGCAAAGTTCTATGGCGTCCTATCTGGGCAGTAGTATGCGTCCTGACGGAAGTATTGGAACCGAAATCAGAACAGATAGACAGGTTGTTGCCGTTTCGATCTGGCGGAACAAAAATGATGTATGGATCGCTAGTGCCTCGCCTACCGAGAATCGCCCCGAAAGCTACCTCGATGTTGGCAAACCTTGCGATCCATTGGTCCGGGAATTGACACGAGCTGAACAATCAATTGCTCAAAATGCAATCAGCGGGATTGTGCACGGGCCCTTGCACACATCCGCTCCACAGCCAGATATAGAGGAAAAGGGTCCCGTTTGTTTCGGGGATTGCGGCCACATTCTTGTGGCGCTGCAGTCATCTTCAGGGAAACGCTATTTTCAGCGAAATTCCTTGAGAGCTGAGCACTGGGGACCTCCTTGGGGAGCGCACCTGAGTCAGTTATACGCGCTCGCGCTTGGTCTTACAGAAGAGGCTAACGCCA
>JBCCMX010000086.1:0-9557 GCA_039026135.1 Pseudomonadota bacterium
GAACGTTGTGCGGCCGTTGGGGGCGATCGCGGCCGACAATGTTGAGCGGCGCTACTTCTTTGAACAGGTTCAGGACATTTTTGACATCGCAAAAACGACTGAAGGCCTGATATGGCATAATCACGGTTTGCGTCGCTCGGACGGTATCTATCTGGAGTTGCTTGATCTCGTCACCATCGAAACGGATGGTGCAGATAATCCCTATGTGATGACAATGGCTGGCTGGCGCGATGTTAAAGCCATGCATGCGTTTTCACATCGTATGAGGCGCCATGTCGACGGCATGAAGGCGCTGCGTCATTGGGTTGATCGCTCCGAAGGGCCGACAATGGTGATGTGGTGGAGCAGGAAGGGTGAGCGGGTCGAGCTAGAGGCCGCGTGGGACCGACTGCAGAAACTCCGCACGAACGGGCCCACACCTGAGGCATTCACGCTGCAAACCCGCTTTGACGCGCCCAGCCGCGCCGCCTGACATTCACAACCGGCGCACCAACTTTACATGACGGTACAGGTTGGATAGGCCATCGCTGTGTACATTTCAGTGGTCATCCCATTCTATAACGAGGCGGACAATATTGACCCGCTTTTCAAGGAATTATTGCCGGTTCTGACCGCGAATTTCGATCGCTACAAGATCATATGCGTCGATGATGGCAGCCGGGACCAGACGGTTGACAAGATCCAGGCGATCCGCGCTGATAATCCCAATATTTCGCTTGTCAAACTATCCCGCAATTTCGGAAAGGATGCAGCGCTCAGCGCTGGCATCGCACATGCCTGCGGCGATGCTTTGCTGATTATGGATGCTGACTTGCAGCATCCGCCGTCGGTGATTCCGGAATTTCTGGAGGCGTTTCAGCGCGGCACAGATATTGTCTATGGGCTTCGCAAGTCGAGAGCCGGCGATGGCCGGTTGCGCCGCTATCTGTCGTCGCGGTTTTACGGTGTTTATTCCTCCATTGCTGATGTGCCCATTCCGGCCAATGCGGGCGATTTTCGATTAATGTCGCGGCGCGCTTATGAGGCGCTTCAAAACTTGCCGGAGAATAACCGTTTCATGAAAGGCCTTTATGCTTGGATCGGGTTTTCAACATGCGCGGTTGAATTCGACGTGGCCGAACGGCGTGTGGGCGCCAGCAAATGGTCGATCTGGAAATTGCTACGCTATGCCTGGGGCGGGGTGGTGTCATTCAGCTCGGCGCCTCTGCGGGCCTCGTCCTTGATCGGGTTTGTTATCGCGACCTTATCTGCATTCTATGCCGTCTGGATCGTTGGCTCGACCTTGATCTTCGGGCGCGATCTTCCGGGATATGCCACGCTGGCGACATCCATCTTTTTCCTCGGCGGGTTGCAGCTTCTGAGTATTGGCATTCTTGGTGAGTATGTGTCCCGGATTTTCGAAGAGTCCAAGCGCCGGCCCCCCTATATCGTAGAGTCGTTCGATGATAGCGCGCCTTAACAGCCGCTTCCCGAAACTTGTGCGGATCGCCAAGTTTGGCCTTGTCGGTGTCACCGCAACATTTGTGCACGGGTTCATACTCTGGCTGCTGGTGGAGTTTGCCGCTGTGCCCGCATCAGTTGCGACCGTGATCGGCTTTCTCATAGCGTTTTTCGTCTCGTATTTCGGCCACTACTACATCACCTTTGGGTCCAAGCAGCCGCACAAGAAGTCACTGCCCGCCTATTTCGCGACCGCCGCCATAGGCGCCGGTGTCAATTTCCTGACCTTCTTCATTATGACCGGCCTTTTTGACCTGAATTACTGGATCGCGTTTGCGGTTGTCCTGGTGACAGTGCCGCCGATCACATTCACCCTGTCGCGTGTGTTCGCATTCAAGCCGGCGGATTTGGAAGGCCAGTCATCGACACACGGCTGATCGGGAGGCGCACAGAAGTGATCTATCAATCATGGTTTGCAAAGAAATCTGGCAATCCGAAATGGATCGCCGGCCTGTTCCTGGTTTTCTGCTTGCCCAGTCTGTCCGGCATTATCGGGCGCGCGGCAAAGGGCAAAGAGATTGTTGGCGCCGGCGATTTCGAAGCGGTCGCTTGCGCGGGTGAACGCGTGGCCGACGGGCGCCCGCTTTATCCGGCCTATGATGACTTTGCCTGCGAGGGCATGGAGGCGGCCAACTATCTCTACACCCCGTGGGTCGCAGAGCTTTTTGCATGGGTTCGCACCTTTATCTCCCATGGCGAACTGTTTGTGTCCTATCAGGTCTTGTTCTGGGTGGGACTGGCCGCCTGCCTGCTCGTCCCGGTTTTCTTTGCGCGAACGCGCGGCACAATACTGGAGCGGGCAACGTTTCTCGGATTTGCGACGGGCAGTATTTTCTATTGGTCGAATATTGCCGGCATCATTCTGGGTCTGATCTCTGCCACCGCGCTGCTGGCACGCTGGCCGATCTTTCTGACGCTGGCCATTTTGCTCGCTGGTGCGGTGAAACCGACTTATCTCGGCTTTCTGGCCTTCATCCTGTTTCTGGATATCAGCCTGTTTCGCCGGGCTGTGTTCTTTGCCGCCGCGGTCATGATCGGGCTTAGCCCGACGCTCCACTTCATGTTCACAGGTGGCGAACTGGTCACGCAATGGCGGGATCTGCTTTCATTCATTGGCTCAACCAACAGTGTGGGCGGCGGTTTTTTTGGCTGGTTCGATCTGTTTGGCCTTGATGGACGCCATCCTGAGATCCCGATGACGCTGTACTTCCCTTATGCGGCCGTGATGGTGCTGTGTGGTTTTGCCCTGGCGGAACGCGGGTTCGGCGCCGGACCAATGAACCGCTACGAGCGCATCTGGCTGGGCTTGGCGATTGGCAATTTGTTGAACCCGCGGCTGCTCGCCTATGACCTGTTTATGTTCGCGCCTGGGCTCGTTCTGTTGATCTATGCGGCGCAGGCGAGTGAGCGCACGGTTTTTTCCCGGCCGTTGCCGCACGCCCTGGCTTGGCTCATTCTGGGGGGGACCTGCCTCGTCACATTCATGAATGTCGCTGATATGGGGGATTACTCGGTTCAAGCTGGCACCGCTCTCTTCGCTTTGGCGATCTTCATCGCAGGCATTCCAGAAATTCTGCCCGCACTTCGCAAAAAGGGGATTTTACCCGCTCGCGGTATAGCCGACGATATGGTGAACCTGTAAACCAGTTCGAACCAGAACGACAAATGTGGAGGGTTCAAAATGGACAAGGTTTTTATTGCAGGTGGAACAGGCATGCTGGGTGCCGAGGCGGCGCGCGCTTTTGCCCGCGCCGGGACACAGGTTGTGGTGTCCAGCCGCAAGGATCACGATCCGATTGGCGATCTTCTACAATCGGAAAGCGATCTTATTTCCGTTGAAAAAGTCGACCTTGGCGATCTGCCAAGTCTGCAGGCCCTGTTCAAGAAGCAACAGTTCACTGGCATGGTGATCACGGCCCATACCCATCAATATGCCCAGACGCGCGACAAGAACAACGAAATGTATTCGATCCTCATCAATTGTCTTGAGACGGCCCGCAAGAGCGGTGTGAAACGCGTTGTGATGGCTGGATCGGTTGCCGTCTATGGCGGTCTGACCCCGCCGTTTACGGAGGCTGCAACTTTCCCGCCTGAAGTGGTTGCCGCCAATCCTCAAGAAGAAGCGGTGATGCTGAAGTTCGAAGTCGCCACAAAACGTGCGATTGAGATTATTGCGCTCGACTATGGCCAGAACTTCCAAATGGGGCTGTCAGTGCCCCCGGGCACAATCAAACCAGAGCCGCATGAACTGGAGGTTGTTGTGCTTCGCGCGCCGCTAATGTTTGGCCCAGGCTATCAGGCCCTTGGCAGCCCGCTTGGAATTGCAGCGCACGTCGTGGCTGGCAAGGTGCCAGCCTTCAAGGGCTATCTGGCTTATGGCGGCGTCCCGGTGGAACATTTATGGGCGGGCCTTGCTGCCATCCCGGTCAACTATGTCAAAGATAACGCGCAGTGTATTCAGATTGCGATGTCTGCCGATCATCTGGCGCACCACATCTACAATATTAGCAGTGGCTTCTCGGTTAGCCCGCGCGACCAGCTTCAGGCCCTATTGAATGTTTCACCAGAAGCTGCAGACCGGATAGGCCTCACCACCGACGAGCTTCCCGAAGCACCGGTTGATCTTGGCTTCAACGGTGATCTATTTGCCCAGGATTTCGGGTGGCGCTCTCCCTACACCTTGGAGTCGGCGCTGGGCGACTATCTGGACTGGCTGAAGGATCATCCTTTCTAATCGCGCGGCGACCCGGGCCTCATGCCCGCCATGACCTGGTGCGACTTGGAACATCACCGGCGGTTTGGCGTATCTTGCTTGAGCGAGAACTGGCGCACCCAAGAGGATTCGAACCTCTGACCTCTGCCTTCGGAGGGCAGCGCTCTATCCAGCTGAGCTATGGGTGCAATCCCCCGTCCATAAATCATGGGTCGCTGCGAAGCAATTGCCTTGATGCGGCGTATCAGGCAATCAGTAAGACTATTCTGGCAAAGGCGTGAGCGTGCGGGCGAGACAGGAGACCAGCCGATGACAATCGAAGATCAGACCAAAGCCGTATTGGTCGGCTTGGCCGCCATCGGCCTTACCGGGTGTGCACCTCAAGAGACGGTTCCTGATGAGGCGGCCACGCGGCCAACGAAAGAGGCTCTGATCGCCCAGTTTGACAGTGCGCTCGAAATCGCTGCCCAAACTGAGGGGAGTGGCAAGCCCGCGCTTTGGACGCTGGCGGATGAAGACACAACGATCCATCTTTTTGGCACGGTCCATCTGTTGCGTCCCGGTGTCGATTGGCGCTCGCAGGCCTTTGAGGATGCGCTCGGCGCTGCTGACACAATCGTCCTTGAGGTTGATATGAAGAGCGAAGAGGCGCAGCGCGCAATCACAACTGATTTCAATCAGCGCGGCATGTTCCAGGACGGCCAGACCCTGCGCAGCATTCTCGAGCCGGGCGACGAGGCGATGATTGAAGGTGCGCTGTCCACAGTCGGTGTCCCAATGGACGCTTTCAATGCGTTTGAGCCCTGGATGGTGGCGATCAGTCTGTCCTCCATGAAACTGCTGGCGGAGGGCTATGATTTAAATTCTGGCGTCGAGAGCGTGATTGAAGAGGTTGGTCAGCGCTCGGGCAAGTCATTCGACTATCTGGAGGAAATCTCCGACCAAGCCGACGCGTTCGACCTTTTGCCTCTGGAGACGCAGATCGGTTATCTTTATGAGACGGCTCTGCTGCTCGAAGAATCGCCACGCATGCTCGATCATCTCGTGGCAGAATGGGCAGACGGCGATGTGGTGGGGCTGGGCGCATTGGTGGCGAGCCCGGACTCGCTGGGCGGCGGTGAGCAGGTGTATCAATCGCTGCTGGTCAATCGAAACAAGAAATGGCTGCCGAAGATTGAAGCCATGCTCGATGAGCCAGGGACCGTCTTCGTCGCTGTTGGCTCTGGTCATCTCGCCGGTCCTGACAGCGTCATCGAAGCGCTTCGCGAGCAGGGATACACCGTCACCGGCCCTTAAGGCTCGTTGCCCTGCCAGTCGACAATCCAGTCAATCTGATGTTCATCAATGATAGTGTCTTCGTTGATTGTGCGCCCCATAATCGAATGCCCATCAACATGTACCAACTGATGATCACTGCTGATCAGGTGGTGCCAGTCCGGCAGGGGTTTGCCTTCATGGATTAGCCTGTAGGTGCAGGTGCGCGGCATCCATTTTAGTTCCGCGACCGATTGCGGCTTCAGGATCACGCAATCAGGTACTTTCGCCTTGCGGTTCTCATAATCGCTACACCGGCAGGTCTCGCTGTCGAGCAACCGGCAATGCAAACGCGTATAGGCGATCTCGCCAGTGTCTTCATCTTCTAGCTTTAACAGACAGCACTTGGCGCAGCCATCACAAAGGCTTTCCCACTCCTGCACGCTCATCTGGTCGAGTGTCTTTGTCTCCCAGAAGCGCCCGGCCATGCATTCGCCTATAAAGCCGCTTCGACAGCCGTGACTTCGGGAATGTAGGCCTTGAGCATGTTCTCAATGCCCTGTTTCAGGGTCATTGTGGATGATGGGCAGCCCGCGCAGGCGCCCCGCATGGACAGGTGGACGATACCGCTATCGGCTTCGAACCGGTGAAAAACAATGTCGCCGCCATCTTGGGCTACAGCCGGGCGCACACGCGTTTCGATCAATTCGATAATCTCGCCGACAATCTCTGCGGCGTCACCCTCATATTCGTCGGCTGAACCGCCGATACCAGACGCGGCGCCCATTGCGCTGCCACCTACATTTATAACGGGCAATCCGGCCACAAAATGATCCATGATCGCGGCCAACGCCAAGGGGCGCACATGCTTCCAGTCTGCATCGGCCGATTTTGTAAGCGACAGAAAATCCGCGCCTAGAAAGACACGTTCGACACCCGCCACCGCGAACATGGCTTGCGCCAGCGGGCTGGTCCCGGCTTCGTCGACATGCGCGAAATCGTATGGGCCTGTGGCTCCAGCGACGGTTTCTCCGGGAAGGAATTTCAACGTATCCGGGTTCGGTGTTGGCTCTGTTTGAATGAACATGAGAGTCTCGGTCGCCTTCTGGTCGCGTTACCCGCTAAATGATGCGCGCACGCCCGTTTATCAAGGCAAAGAAGAATCTATTGTGTTTCAGTCGCCGCGGCGATGGCGACGTCGTCAGCTTCGGCTTGTGCACCAATAGCTGTTGAAAACTCAATAAGTGCGCGACTTGCCGATTCCGAGTAGAATGCCATTGTTGCCGTATGGTCGGCCAGGAACCGGTTTGAGCCGGCCTGGCTGGAGATCAAGATTGGATTAAACTCTGCGACCCGGCGCAATGCGAGCATGGCGCTGTCGCGGGCTTCGGCTGCATCACGCGCATGCACTAGGTCCGTGTCAGAGAGCAGCGTCGCATTCAGCATCTCAGTGGCCACATGCGCGCGTGCACGCGTCAGATAAATTGTCTGAATATCTGCGCTGGCGGCCGGCCAGCCTTCGGCTTTGCCGACGCGGACGCTGAGCGCAGCAGAGGACCCAGAGAACCAGTCTGCGTAAAGATCGATTTCAGCGGTCAGAAAATCCTGGCTGACAATCGGGACCGCCAGGCCGCGCGACAGACGTCCGTCATAGCGCTGCAGCGCTTCAGCCGCCGCGTTCAACCGGGGCGTTGCGCGTCCATCGCTGCTCGGCACCAGCAAACGCGCGCCAGCCTGCAGGTCCTGGTCGGGGCCAGCGGCGGTGGATGCAAACCCGGCCATCAGTGTTGCTTGATCTGAAAGTGCGCTGATCATGCCGTCCTGCCATGCCGGCAAGGCGGTCAGCCGTGCCTGCGGGTGCCAACCGGAGCGATCACTCGCCCAGCCGCCGCCGGTCAGCTCGCGCCCCAGCAGGGTGAGCATTGTGCCCGTTTCGCGGGATGCCCAGGGCGTCTCCTGCGGCAGGACGACTGGGTTCACATTGATCCGGTGGGCCGCGACGACCATAGTCGGGTACCCGCCAACCAGAGCGATGACGATCAGCATTTTGGCAAATGTACCGATGCGCCCGAAGAAGTTTGATATGTCGTTCATCAATGGGCTTGGCTCGGCTTCATCGAGATAAGCATGTGGAAGATCGGCGCCAATAAGTGTGATAACTGGCGGCTCGGGGGTATCACCCGGCTCATCATAAGCCACCGCTGTACTGTCGCCAGACGTCATCCCTCAGTCTTTCTCTCTGTCACTCCAATAGGGTGGAGTTCTGCACTGCTGACAAGTATTGAACACTTAAATCTTGGCAACAGTGCGTTCACGCCCATAAATGAGCAGAGATGACTGCAATTTGAATGCCGCTTTGCCCCTATTCGAGGATTTCGAAACCTTCCGGGAAAACAGGTACGCTGG
Source organism: Pseudomonadota bacterium (assembly GCA_039026135.1). GTDB lineage: Bacteria > Pseudomonadota > Alphaproteobacteria > Caulobacterales > Hyphomonadaceae > Henriciella. The sequence goes on from JBCCMX010000086.1 coordinate 7,874, forward strand.
CGATTGCGACAAGGTCGGGCTCAATCATCTCGCCGCGCCCATTCTCACGCCGCTCATAGGCTCTGACCAGCGACATATATGGCGGCACATGCATGATACCCTGACCCTCAATCGGCGCCTTGATCTCGAAGTGTAGATGGAAGGTGGTCGGGGTCCCACCAAAATCGTCAGACACATATCCAATGTGCTGACCAGCTGCCACCGTATCACCAACAGACACCTGCAGCGCCGACATATTCAGGTGAATATAGTTATAGATGTTGCCTGTTTGCGTGCCCTTGTGCTGCAAATAGTAGCCGCCCTGGTATGAGATGATCCCGTCTTCAACCGCGACCACTTTGTAAAGAGTCGGCTTGTTCGGACGGACATTGAACATGTCGATACAGCCCTGCCGTGTGCCGACGCGGATGTCCTGGCCCTGGTGAACGCGGGTTTCCGGACACATGGTGGCTCTCTTCTGACTTGATCGTGCCTCGCAGAAATTGTCCTGCCAGGGTGCCTCGTAATTGCGCGCATCACATTGGCCGCCCGTGCTCATGCCGCCGCCAAATCGCCAGACCTGGGATTGCGGGAAAGCGGGCGCATCCTTTATCGGGAAGACCATATCTGGCGCATAGAGCGTGTCTGAACGGTTTCCGATGCCGGATCCGCTGATCAGTTCGCCTGGGGCATAATACTGAAACTTGATGGGAAGCGGTTCGGGCTCTGGTTCAGGCTCGGGCTCGGGCACAACAGGTTCTGGCTCCGGTTCGGGCTCAGGCTCTACCGGTTCGGGTTCCAGTGGCGCCGGTTCTTCGGGTTCCGGTTCGACAGGATCGGTTACGCCTTCTGGATCGGGTGCAGGCTCGGCCGGCGGCGGTGGTCCGGGTGCGCCTTCCGGTATGGTTGGCGGGGGTTCAGGCGGCGCGCGCCCATCACCTGGTATTCGAACAGCGTCACACGCACTCAGCGCGATGATCAGGCCAAGGCTGGCCGCCCACCAAATCTGTCTCATTGTGTCCCTGCCAATAAGAGTTCTTCCACGGCTTGTTTGGCATCGTCTTCTTCGATGCAGCTATTTGCGTTTGGCGGGCCTTTGCAGGCAAATTCAACCAGATAAGACGCGCCATAGCGATTGAACGATATCTGTGACCCCGTCATCGTGTCCTCAAAGCGCATCTGTGACGCGTCGATTTCAGGCAGATTACTTGGTGCGGCCAAAAGACGGTCCGTGCCATTGATGATCACGTCATATGCCTCGCCGGTAACGACCGCAAAATAGCCATCAGGCACTTCTGTAAAGCGCAGCGGCGGCGGGCCATCAGACTGGATGGTAACAGGGATTTCGGGCAGCAGGATCGGCACGGCCACATTGCCGCTGCCTTGCGTGGTGACGGTATCGGAGTCCTGGTTGGCGAAATCAGCGCGCGCTGCATTCCAGTCTATGGCCGCCTTTTTGGGGCCGGTTTCAGGCTCAGCGATGGCTTCGCTCTCGACGGCCTGATCGGTCAGTTCTGCGACGGGCGCGATGCCTTCGGGTGCCTCTTCTGTTCGCGGGAAGCATGCCGAAAGCGCCAGAACAGCGCCTATGGCCACAATGCGGGCGGGTCGTTTCATGCGATTATTTCCCCTTACTCGGATGGGCCATCGTATCAACTTCGATATAGGCCAAATTGTCAAACGCCTCGAACCGCTCAATGATATC
>JBCCMX010000087.1:0-9419 GCA_039026135.1 Pseudomonadota bacterium
GGCGGTAAGGCCAACCCGCAGGCGGTCAACAAGATCTTGCGCGACAAGCTTGGCCTTTAGATTAGCTGCCTAGCTCGCCTTTGACCGCGCCGCCAGGAACAGGCCGACCGCATTAATCGCAAAGCCAATGCTGAACAAAAACAGGTTCGCGTCGATCCCGCCGGGCGCGACCTCAACACCGCCCGGATCGACCAAAGCCCCATCATAAAGCGGCATGGTCAACGCCGCGAGAAAAAAACTGCCCAGCACAATGGCTGACAGGATACCGGCAATCACTGGCCCGCCGCGATCGGCGCGCATCCAGATCTGGTCAATCGCAAACAGGCCGACAAAGCTAGTGGCGCCAACCAGCCCGACCATGTGGACTCTCGCATGGCCGGTCCAATCGGGATGAACAGCATGGCTGGCATTGAAATCAACAATGGGCGGAAGCACAGCATAGATAAGCGCCGTCAGGGTGAGCAGGGCTTTGCCAATCATGATCAAATATCCTTCTTCGTGTCGTGTTTCGCGCGCTAGAATGCGGCGCGGATTTTGCGGCGAACGGCTCCAGTTCGTCCGGGCTCGCCATTTTGCCGCTGGCGTGACGGCCAAGCAGTTCGCCTTCCATGCGTGGCAGAATATGAAAGTGCAGGTGAAATACGGTTTGGCCGGCCGCCCCACCATTAAACTGCGTGATCACGATCCCGTCGGGTGACAGGCCTGTCTCAACCGCCTGTGCGACGGTCTGGACCCGCTGCATATAGGCGCCGATTTTATAGGCTGGCATATCCAGCAGGTTGCGCGCCTCGACCCCTTTCGGGATCACCAATGTATGGCCCGGCACCTGGGGAAAAACGTCCATGAAAGCGAGCGCAATCTCATCCTCGAAGACTTTGACGCTCGGCATCTCGCCGCGCAGGATTTTGGCAAAGATATTGTCGGGATCATAAGCAGCGTGAAGGGTCATTTATCGGCTCTTGTTTGGTGTGTCGCTTTTCTTAAACGGCGTGCGCTCGCGAAGATAGTCTGCTTCTCGCTCAACCGCTTCGCGCTCATGTTGCAGATAATGGTTGATCGCTTCGCGCAGGCCGACATGCGCCACCCAATGGGCCGAATAGGTTGTCACCGGGCCATAGCCGCGCGCGAGCTTGTGTCCACCTTGCGCGCCAGCTTCGACCGTTTTCAGTCCCCGTTCAATCGCAAAATCGATGGCCTGATAGTAGCAGGTCTCAAAGTGCAGCATCGGGCGCGGATCAATACAGCCCCAATAGCGCCCGTACAGCGCCTCTGACCCGATCAGGTTTAGCGCGCCAGCAATCGCCTGGTCGCCATCCATGGCCAGAACCATGAGAATCTCGTCGGCCATCCGCTCGCCCAATAGGCGGAATGTCTCGCGATTGAGATAGGGCGTACCCCATTTGCGCATGCCTGTATCTGTATAGAAGCGATAGAAAGCGTCCCAATGGGCCTCTGTAATCGCCGCGCCGGTCAGTTTTACAAACTCAAGACCGGCTTGCGCTCTGGCGCGCTCCTTGCGCAGATTTTTCCGCTTGGCCGAAGAGAGCGCGGCGAGGAAATCATCAAAACTGCCATAGCCCTCATTCTGCCAGTGAAACTGCTGGTCAGTGCGGATCATCAGGCCCGTCTCGTCCAGCGCGGCTGCAGTGTTTGGGGTAACAAAGTTCAGGTGCAGCGATGAGAAGTCGTTCTGCGCGGCAAGCTGTATTGCGCCGTTCAGCAGAGCCTGCTCGATGCGTTGGGCATCTGGGCCGGGGCGCACCAGAAGCCGGCGGCCTGCCACCGGTGTAAACGGCACGGCCGATAGAAGCTTCGGATAGTAATTGCCGCCGGCGCGATGATACGCATCAGCCCAGGCATAATCGAACACGAACTCGCCCTGGCTGTGGGTCTTGGCATAGAGCGGCATGGCGCCCTGCAAATGGCCATCCGGGCCATCGATCAGGATATGACAAGGGCTCCAGCCGGTTTGCGGCGTTGCCGCGCCGCTTGCTTCAACCGCTTCTAGAAAGTTCCAGCTCAGGAAAGGATCATAGGCAAGCCCTGGCGGGTTGGCGATCCGGTCCCACGCCTTTTGATCTACGTCTGACAAGCACGTTTCGACCCGAACGCGGACGCTCTTCTCATCCATTTAGCCGGCCTCCCTCTGGCAGGTCCGGCATCCAGCCCTCGAAAATCAGGGCGTCGGCCTGCGCGGCGAGCTTGGCGCTGTCGGCGGCATTCGTAACCGTCCAAACGACCATCGGCATACTATGCGCAGCTGCCCAGGCGCCGGCTGCCTCCGCGTCGGAGGTATAACACGCAAGATAATCGATCCGCTCCGGGCTCAAGCGGTCCATGGCGTCCTGCCAGGCAACCTGGCCGATCCGGCGGCGCGGCGAGATCAGCTGCCCGCGCATAATCTCCGGCGGTAAGGCCGCGATGGCCGGCACGGAAAAGCTCATCGCCGCAATTGGCCCGCTATAGGCTGACAGCTGCGCCGCAACAGCCGCTGCAAAGGCGGCGAAGTCTGTCACGCCGTCGATCTTTAGCTCGCAAAGCAGCGGTGTCTCGCCAGGCCAGATCTCCAGAAGGTCGGCCAGATGCGGGATCTTGCCACCGCCGGCCAGGGTCAGGCCGTCAAGTTCGCTGGCCGAATAGCTGGCAAACAGGCCAGACCCGTCGGTCAGCCGGTCGAGCAAGGGGTCATGGAAAATCATCGGCGTGCCACATTGGGCCGGGCGCACATCAAACTCGGCGCCATAGCCCGCGCTTGCGGCCGCCTGAAAGGCCTCAAGGCTGTTCTCCGCCGGCCCACCAGGCTGCCATAGGCCGCGATGCGCATAGTGAAAGTCTGCGATGGCAAATCGCTCAGCCAATCTCGAACACCCCGTCAATCTCGACCGCCACACCAAGCGGTAAAACGGGGCAGGCGACGGCCGAGCGTGCATGGCGCCCCGCCTCGCCGAACACCTCGACCATCAGATCAGAGCAGCCATTGATCACCTGCGGGATATCAACGAAATCGGGGCTGGCATTCACAAAACCGCCGAGCTTGACCACGCGTTTGATGCGCGAGAGCTCCCCGAGCGCGCCTTTGCACTGGGCGATCAGATTGATGCCGCAAACCCGCGCCGCGTCCTGCCCGCCGGCGAGATCCATCGTTTCGCCAAGTCGGCCGAGCACCAGGCCATCGGGGCCTGAGCTGATCTGGCCTGACACGAAAAGCTGCGAACCGCTCAGCACAGTCGGGACATAATTGGCCACGGCGGCCATGGGGTCTGGCAGGGTCAGGCCCAGCGCGGCCAGTCGGTCTTCAGGGGTCGTCATTCAATTTGCTCTTTCCTGTCATGACAGTGATCTTGGATGGCTTAGCTGCGCGTCAAGCGCAAGACGATCTTATTTAGATTTGTCCTTGCGCTGTTGAGCGAGGCGTATGGCGCGGCCAGAGACGACCGCACCCTTGCCGAATTTCGATTTGGCGAGATCAGATGCGCGCTCTGCGGCCGCGCGTTTCTCGATTTTGGGATCGATCAGATCCTTTGTATCGCCCTTTGCATCCTGAAGGTGGGAGATCCCAATGCCAATCAGCCGGAACTTGCGCGACCCGTCCACCTCGCGCGCGAGGACCGGCCTCGCGGCGCGAAATAGTGTTTGGGCAAGCTGGGTCGGGTTTGGCAGGGTCACACTGCGGGTAATGGATTTGAAGTCTGCACTTTTCAGCTTCAACGTGATGGTCGCACCTTCAACCCCGTTTTGCTTGGCGCGCGCCGCGGTTTCCTCGCATACCTGCCACAGGCGGTCTTCGAGATGGGTCAGGTCGCCGATATCGGTCTCGAATGTGCGTTCAGCCGATACTGATTTTCGCTCCGATGTGGCGTGTACAGCGCGATTGTCGATGCCGTGTGCACGCTGGGCGAGCCAGAGCCCGGTCTCCCCGAACTGGCCGATGAGGTCACGCGTTTCGGCTGTCTGAAGTGCGCCAATGCGGGCATATCCGGCGCGTTCGAGTTTCTTGGCGAGCTGCGGGCCAACCCCGTGCAGAAACCCAACCGGGCGCGGCGCCAGAAAGTCGGGCGCATCGGCCAGAGAGAGCGCGGCAAACCCCCTTGGCTTATCGAGTTCGCTGGCTGTTTTGGCCAGAAACTTGTTCTCCGACAGGCCGATCGAGATCGTGATGCCAATCTCTTCTTCCACCTGGCGGGCCAGCCTGGACAAGGCTTCGGCCGGCCGGGCCTGCAAAACGCGCGCGGTGCCCGACAGATCAAGATAACCCTCGTCAATGCTGATCATCTGCACCAGGGGCGTGAGTTGTTGCAACATCTGCCGGATCTGACGCGAGGCGGCGACATAGGCATCATAACGCGGGCGTACCACCACCGCCTCCGGGCAGGCTTTCAGTGCCTTGAACATGGGCATGGCCGAGCGCACGCCATGCAGGCGGGCAATATAGCAACATGTCGAGACCACGCCGCGTTTGCCGCCGCCGACCAGCACCGGCTTGTCACGCAGCTCGGGATTGTCGCGCTTTTCGATGGCCGCATAAAAGGCGTCGCAGTCGATATGGGCGATGGTCAGCGCGCCCAGATCTCGATGTGTCACCAGCCGCGCGCTGCCGCAGGCATTGCACCTCTGGCGCAATGTATCAGACCAATTATCGCAGTCGCGGCACAAGCTGGACATTTATGTTCTTCTCATGTTCCGGTTTTGGCGGCAATGCATCACCAGAATTCAAACAAAACTTAACGAACACGATGCTATCGGTGTATCGGTTTTAATCGCTACGAGCTTCAGGCGGACGCATTTATGACAGCGGCAGCAGAACGCAAAGTCCTTATTGTCGAAGACAATGAGCTTAACATGCGCCTCTTCAGCGATCTGCTGGAGGCGTCAGGCTATGCGACGCTGAAATGCGCAGATGGGGCGAAAGTGGTGACACTTGCGCTGGAAGAGAACCCTGACCTGATCGTGATGGATATCCAGCTGCCGGAAGTGTCCGGTCTCGATATTACCCGTTGGCTGAAGGATGATGAGCGCACGCGCCACATCCCTGTTTTGGCGGTGACGGCCTTCGCCATGCGCACAGATGAATTGCTCGTGCGCGAGGCGGGATGTGAAGGCTATCTTTCCAAGCCGATTCAGATCAGGTCTTTTTTGAGCACAGTTGACAGTCTGGTGGATGGAAAGCAGGCCGCGTGAGCGCACGTATCCTCGTCGTTGATGATATCCAGGCGAATCGCCGATTGATGAAGGCGAAACTGGAAGCGAAATACTATACGGTCAGTCTGGCGCCCGATGGTCCAAGCGCCCTGCGCAGCGCCGAAAGTAACCCGCCGCACGTCATTCTGCTTGATGTCATGATGCCGGGCATGGACGGGTATGAAGTTTGCCGGCGGCTGAAGGCCAATCCGCGTACACAGCATATCCCGATTGTGATGCTCACCGCGCTCACCGATATTGAAGACCGCGTGCGCGGGCTGAAAGCGGGCGCCGATGATTTTCTCTCCAAGCCCGTCGATGATTTTGCGCTTCTCGGCCGGCTGGCCGCCCTCGCCCGCTATAATGCCGTCGCCAATGAGTTACGCCAGCGCGAGGCGACCAGCCAGTCCGTGCATGCGTTCACCGACGATGAACGCCGCCGGCTGGCCAAGCCTGCGCGCATTCTGGTGATTGACGAAAATGACACCGCGGCCCGCCAGCTGGTGGATCCGCTGCGCATTGCCGGTCACCACGTCACAGCCGCGCAGGGCGCCGAGCCGGCAGGCGAGGGTGCGAAGGGACCGGACGTCATCCTTCTGGCGTTGTCGGATCAAAGCTATGATCCTTTGCGCCTGTGCGCGCATCTGCGTTCAATGGAGACGGGCAGCGAATACGCCATCATCGTTACGCACGATCAGGACGATCAGGACCGTGCGATCGAGGCGCTCAATATCGGTGCCAGCGACACGATCAGCATGCCGGTCGATCATCAGGAATTGCTGGCCCGGGTGCGAACGCAGCTGAAACGCAGTCGCTATATCGAGATCCTGCGCGAGCGCGTCGATCGTGGGCTTGAACTGTCCATGATTGATCAGCTAACCGAACTGTATAACCGCCGATACATGCTAAACCAGCTTGAACAATGGATGGCGCGCTCGGCGATCAGTGGTCCGCCCGTCTCCGTGATCGCGTTTGACATCGACCATTTCAAACCCATCAATGACGAGTATGGCCACGAAACGGGCGACCTTATTCTTAGTGAATTTGCCCGGCGCATCGTCCAGCATATCCGTCCGAAAGATGTCGCCTGCCGAATGGGCGGGGAGGAATTCCTGGTCATCCTACCAGAGACAAATGCGGACAAGGCGCTGGCCGGCGCCGAACGTATCCGACAAGCCATCGCCAATGCGCCCTTTGAGATTGAACGCACAGGCCAGAGCATTTCCGTGACGGTCAGCGCCGGTATCGCCAGTGATCGCGGGGCCGGCGATACCGTGGCCGATCTGCTTCACCGGGCCGACAGCGCGCTTTACCGGGCCAAACAGGGCGGGCGTAATCGCATTGAGGGCCTGGCCGCGTAACTGGCGCACAAAAAAAGCCGCGCCCAAATAGCGCGGCTGTTTTGCATATAAAATCAAGTGATTACTTGATTTTGCCTTCTTTGAATTCGACATGTTTGCGCGCAATCGGATCATATTTCCGCTTGACCATTTTCTCGGTCATGTTGCGCGGGTTCTTCTTTGTCACATAGAAGAAACCTGTGCCTGCTGTGGAATTCAGGCGAATCTTGATTGTTGCCGGTTTGGCCATAGCGGTGCACCTTCGATCAGGGCTGAAACTTGAAAACGCGTCGTATGACGGGAGGAGCGGGCCAAGTCAACCGGGCGGAAGCGGTTAAACCGCGCAAATTCGCTCATTGATATGGCCGCTGCGGCTCCAGCGCAGAAATGGCGGGCCAGGATCATCTTCACTGCTGAGACGGTCAGCAATTTCACTGATCATGAACTGCGTGATCATCGGCAAATCAAGATCCTTGGTGTCGGACAGCGAAACCCATTGCAGATCGTGCAGCTCGGCCCCGTCAATGGGCGGGCGATCATCGATCAGGACCGTTTCAGCGTCAGCCATAAAAAAGCGGGCATCGAACCGTTTCGGGCGATAGGGCGGGGTGATGGCGCGGCCTATAAAGTGCAGATCCTGCAGGCTGGGCGCAATATCGAGGTCAAACAATGTTTGCCAGCCGGGGGGGCTCTGGGCCGGCATCTCAGCGCTGCGTCCGACCAGAAGGCCTGTTTCTTCAAATGTCTCGCGAATGGCGGTCAGCGCGAGCGCGCGCGGCAGGCGGCGGCTCTGCTGGCGCAGGCGGGCTTCATTGGCCGGTGACAGCTCGGAAAAGGCGGGCACGCGGCCATCCTGCGGGTCAGATCGCCCGCCTGGAAAGACGTATTTGTCGGGCATGAAATCATGACGGCCCGAGCGCTTGCCCATCAGGACGCGCGGTTCGGATGCATCGCGTCGCACAAGCACCAGCGTAGCTGCATCGCGCGGGCGCGGGGTGGGCTTGTCGCGCGTAATAATGTCACCATCGCCCTCGCGATCGAAAGCTGTTTTTGGAAGTTCCGTCATTTTCGCCTCTTGCCGCGTTTACCGCGCACCGGGCGGCGATCAAGCGGTTTTCGTCCTTGACGGAGGGGCAAGGTCTGGCCGGGTTTGGCCGGTTTCGGGTCCGAGACGATGTCGAGCAACAGGCCACCTTCCAGCGGCGCGACCTCGGCCAGACGAACCGTCACGACCTGGCCCATTTCGTAGCGTTTGCCTGATTTCTCAGCGATCAGGGCCATCGCCGCATCATGATACTGCCAGTATTCGTGTGACAGCCGCGAGGCCGGTGAAAACCCGTCCGCACCGGTCTCTGACAGGCGAATGAAGAGGCCGGCTTTTGTCACCCCGGATATTCGTCCTTCAAACTCTGCACCCACCCGGTCGGCCAGGAAAATGGCGAGATACCGGTCTGTGGCCGCGCGCTCGGCTGCCATTGATCGCCGCTCGGTCGTTACCAGGTGGTCGGCGGTTTCCTCCAGCCGGGCCATATCCGCCTCACTCAGCCCGTCCGGGCCAAGTTTCAGCCCGGCGATCAGACCGCGATGAACAATCAGATCGCTATAGCGCCGGATCGGTGAGGTAAAATGCGCATATTTGGTCAGGTTCAGGCCAAAATGGCCGATATTTTCGGGGCTATAAACGGCCTGGCTCTGGCTGCGCAATACGATCTCGGAGATCACATCAGCATCGTCGCCATCCTCGCTGTCGGCCAAAAGCCGGTTAAAGCGATGGGTCTGCACGCGCTCGCCGAGCGGCCATTTAATGTCCAGCGTTTTCAGAAACTCGGCCAAGGCGGCAATCTTGGCGTCCGAGGGGGCATCATGGATGCGGTAGAGCAGCTTGCTGCCCAGTTTTTCCAGCTCTTCGGCCGCGGCAACATTGGCCTGGATCATCATCTCTTCGATCAGTTTGTGCGCATCGAAACGCTCTTTGGCCCGGATGCCGAGCACGCGGCCATCCTCACCGATTTCAACCTTGCGTTCGGGCAGGTCAAGCTCCAGCGGCCCGCGGCGTTCGCGCGCGGCGCGGAGCGCGCCATAGGCGGCCCAGAGTGGCCTCAGCACGGGTTCCAGCAGCGGCCTGGCACGCGCTGATGGATTGCCATCAATGGCCGCTTGCGCCTCCTCATAGGAGAGGCCCGCCGCCGAGCGCATCGTCGCGCGCATAAAGCGATGCCGGCGTTTGGTACCTGACCCATCAAAAAACATCTCGACCGCCATACAGGCGCGGTCTTCGCCTTCCTTCAGCGAGCAGGCATCGGCGGAGAGTTCAAACGGCAACATCGGCACAACCCGGTCGGGAAAGTAGGTCGAGTTGCCCCGTTTCAGCGCCTCCACGTCCAGCGCCGAGCCCGGCGTCACAAAGGCGGCGACATCGGCAATCGCCACGATAATCCGCCAGCCATCCTCATGCGGCGCGGCAAAGACCGCATCATCATGGTCGCGCGCATCGGCCGGATCGATGGTGATCAGCGGCGTGCCTGTCAGGTCTTCACGCGGGCACTCGGTTGCTTGGGCCGCGGCGGCCTGTTTCAGCACCGCGTCCGGAAAATCGGTCGGGATATCATGTGCGGCAATGGCCAGCAGTGAGGCCGCGCGCGGGTCTTCCTGGCGGCCCAGAATCTGCGTGATCTTGCCCCGCGCCAGCCCATAGCCCTTACCGGGCAGGGGCATCGCCTGAACCAGATCGCCATCTTCGGCCCCGCCCGTGTCGCCCTCATGGATCATAAGCTCGCGCTTATCCTTGCGGCTGGCCGGTTTCACCCGTCCACCGCGCGCCGTGCGTTCAAAGACGCCGGTGACAGGCCTGTCCGCATCGGTCTTGTCGAACAGCTTCATCAGGCGAGCGGTCCACACACC
>JBCCMX010000088.1:0-9295 GCA_039026135.1 Pseudomonadota bacterium
AGCGATTGGCCAACATTCACCCCGCGCGCGGCCAGAAACGTATTGGCCATGCCCCCGCCAATGGCGAGCATGTCGACTTTCGAGACGAGGTTTTTCAATAGGTCGATTTTGGAACTGACTTTCGCCCCGCCGACAACCGCGAGAACCGGCCGTGTCGGTGTGCCGAGCGCCGCGTTCAGCGCATCAAGCTCGGCCTGCATCAACAGGCCGGCGCAGTTTGGCAGCAGGCGCGCAACCCCTTCGGTTGAGGCATGCGCGCGGTGGGCCGCAGAGAAGGCATCATTGCAATAAACATCGCCCAGTGAAGCCAGAAAGCCGGCCATTTGCGGGTCATTGGCCTCTTCCATCGGTGTAAAGCGCGTATTCTCCACCAGGATCACGGCGTCATCCGCCGCCGCGTCAATGCTCGCCCGATCAGGGCGCTCGATAAATGTCACAGCCTGGCCAAGCGCGGCTTCCAGCGCCGGCACGGTCACCCGCAGCGACATGTCCGGATTGGGCTGGCCTTTCGGGCGGCCAAAATGGGCCAGCAGAACCGGTTTGCCGCCCTTGGCCTGAATGGCCTTGATGGTTGGCGCGACCTTGTCGATCCGGGTTGCGTCTGTCACCCGCCCGTTTTCAACCGGCACATTAATATCGATCCGTGTCAGAACGGTTTTTCCAGACAGGTCCATATCCTCAATGCGATTGAAACGTGTCATTATGCTTCCATCCGTTTGCGAAAGACGCCGCGTACGGTGCTGGCCAGGCCTTTGTGTTTCAGGCCCTCGGCCAGCTGTGTTTCGCCGGATGACAGGTCCAGCACGTCACACTGATCAAAGTCGGCGATCAGCATCTCTTCGGTAAACAGCATTGCCGGCTCGCCCGGGCCGCCAGACTGATGGCTTTTCTGATAGGCAATCTGATCGGGCGTGAAGGCCTCTATCACGATCAAACCGCCCGGTTTCAGGCCTGATTGCACCGCCGCATGCAGCTTTTTGCGGTCCGGCGGCGGCATGTGCAGGAAGATCAGTGCCACAACGTCCAGCTGCTCGCTTGCCCAGTCATGGGCGAGCACGTCGCCAATCTCCGCGTCCATACTGACGCCCATTTTGGCCGCAAGCGCGCGGGCTTTGTCCACGCCGCGCGGGGAGAGATCCAGCGTTTTGACCTGAAGGCCCTGCTGCGCGAGCCAGACCCCGTTGCGCCCTTCGCCATCGCCCGGCACGATGGCCCGGCCACCGGCGGTCAGGCGCGCGGCCTGCGCAGCAAGATAGGCGTTCGGCGCCTCACCATATGTGAAGGCCTCGCCTTCATAGCGGCTATCCCAGAAGGTTGCGATTTGCTTGGTCAGATCATTCATCGCGAAACACCGAGCCCAATCTGATCCTAACCGCGCCGACCTTACAGGAATTTCGCCATATAGACGGCCGTATCGCTCATGCGTGTCGCAAAGCCCCACTCATTATCGTACCAGCTCATCACCCGAACCATTTTGCCATCGGTCACATTGGTGCCATCGGCGGCAAAGTTCGAGCTATGGGCGTCGTGGTTGAAGTCAGATGAGACCAGCGGGGCTGTCGAATAGCCAAGAATGCCCTTCATCGGGCCATTCGCCGCTGTCTCGATCGCACCATTGATCTCTTCAACACTTGTCTCGCGGGCCGCATCGAACACCAGATCAACCAGAGACACATTCGGCGTCGGTACCCGAACAGCTGACCCGTTCAGCTTGCCGGCAAGCTCTGGCAGGACCAGACCAACCGCCTTGGCGGCGCCGGTTGATGTCGGGATCATGGATGTCGCTGCCGCGCGGCCGCGGTAGAGGTCCTTGTGCATCCGGTCGAGGGTTGGCTGGTCGCCCGTATAGGCGTGCACGGTGGTCATGTAGCCGCGCTCAATGCCAACCGTGTCGTTGAGAACCTTGGCGACAGGCGACAGGCAGTTGGTCGTACACGACGCATTCGAGACAACCGTATCGGCTGCGCTCAGCGTTTCATGGTTCACGCCGTAGACAATCGTCTTGTCTGCGCCGCTGGCCGGCGCCGAGACCAGAACCCGTTTGGCGCCCGCGCTCAGGTGGGCGGAGGCCTTTTCCTTTGAGGTAAAGATGCCGGTACACTCGAACGCGACATCGACGCCCATGTCGGCATGCGGCAGTTCGGCCGGGTCACGCACGGCGGTACATTTGAAGCTGCGCGAGCCAACCTTGATCATGTCACCGTCAACACTGACCTCTTCGCCGAGCCGCCCGTGAACCGAATCATATTGCAGCAAATGGGCATTCGTCTCGACCGGGCCGAGATCATTGATCGCCACAACCTCGATATCGCTGCGATCATGTTCGATGATGGAGCGCAGGACGAGACGGCCAATACGGCCAAATCCGTTAATTGCGACGCGAACAGCCATGGGGCACCTCTTTATTATAGACTATTTGCCCGCCGCTTTAGACCTATGCAGCGCGCACGTCCAGCGGCGCAATGACGCGAGGCGACTGATTGGTCGCACCGCTCGCCAATTGCGTGCATTGTCAGGCCGGCGGCCCGTTCGGATCCCCGGGATTTTTCGGCGGATCTTTTGGCTCGTGGCCGGATGTCCATTCGGCCAGTTGATCCCAGACGACCCAGTTCTTTTTCTTGCGGCGAAGCTTCTGCCAGAAGCGCCGGCGCGCCGGGGTTGGCAATGGCTGCAGATTCTCAAGAAAGGCCAGGGCGACCGCGCGCCAGCTATAGGTCTCGGCATAGGATCGGCACGTGTCCCGGTCGAGCTCCAGACAGGCTTTGGCGCCGTTGGCGAGATCGCCGCCAATCGGCGTGATGGTCCCGGCCTTGGAACCTGGAATAACATCCTTTGGGCCGTTGGCTTCATAAGCGGCGACGGGCGTCCCGGCGGCCATGGCCTCCAGCACGACCAGGCCGAACGTGTCGGTCAGGCTTGGGAACACAAACACATCAGCGCTCGCATAACAGGCGGCGAGTTCCTCACCGAACCGCGCGCCGAGAAAGTGGACGCTCTTATAGCGTTTCTCGAGGTCTTTTCGCGCCGGGCCATCACCGATCACGACTTTTGAGCCTGGCAGATCGAGCTCCACAAAGGCTTCTATGTTCTTTTCAACCGCGACCCGGCCAACATTGAGAAAGATCGGGCGCTCAAGGCCCTCGAAAGGATCGTCTGGCTTGTATTCAATCAGGCGCTTTTCGGGATGAAACTGAATGGTATCGACCCCGCGAGTCCAGGCGACAAGATTGATGAAGCGTTTGGCCTTCAACTCCTCGACCATGCTGGGGGTCGGCACCATGACCCGGCCTGAATATTTGTGAAACCAGCGCACAAAGGAATAGGCCCAGCTGACCGGAATGAACGGAAACCGGGCATGGGTATATTCTGGAAAGCGCGTGTGATAGGCGGTCGAAAATGGGTGTTTGATGCGCAGGCACATCTTGCGCCCGGCCATGCCGAGCGTCCCCTCGGTGACAATATGAACCGCGTCCGGTTCAAACGCATCAAAACGCTGGCGAACGCGCCGCTCGGCAAACAGGGCCAGCTTGATCTCCGGATAGGTCGGCAGCGGAACAGTCCAGAACCCTTCACCCGGATGGACCACATCAAACACGTGTCCGTCCTTTTCCAGCTCGGCAATCACGCGCTGCATGGTGCGCACCACGCCATTGACCTGAGGCGCCCAGGCGTCGGTGACAATCATTATGCGCATCAAGCGCCTCCAAGGCGTCTTACGAATCGCCGCGATCCTATAGGCGTGCGGGCGCAGGTAAAGCGTCATGACCGCGGTGCCCGCGGCGGCCCCTATATCTTGTGTCTGCGCGCCCGCGATTTGATTCGGGGCGATGGGGCGGCGCCGATAAAAAAAGGTCCGCGATACGGCGAATTATTTTGTCCGCGTACAGACCCTGCAATCACGGGGGATTGCGGCGCGAATTAACCAGACGTTTACCACTTATCCACTGGCGAGATGACGATTTTACGAAAGCCCCCATTGACCTGATGTTAACCTTAAGGCCACTATATATTGTGTCAGGGAAGGGCTAATATACTGCATGTGGCAGTTTTAGGGCTGAAACCCTATATATTATGGGCATGACGACGGGGTTAGAAATATGTCGGTAACCAATATCGCAACGGTTGCAAAAGATACAAATGTGAAAGGCGCGCCGAGTGGTGAAACGCCGGAGCTGCGCGTGGTTGACAGCGTTCAGGTGGATCGCTCCCGCGATGCGCTTTTGACCGAGTTCGGCAAGGTCACTCTGGAAGACCGGTATCTGTTGCCCGGCGAGTCCTATCAGGACATGTTCGCCCGCGTCTCAACCGCCTTTGCCGATGATGCCGATCACGCCCAGCGCCTGTATGATTACATGTCGAAACTCTGGTTCATGCCAGCAACGCCGGTTCTCTCGAATGGCGGGGCCGATCGCGGCTTGCCGATTTCATGCTTTCTGAACCAGGTCGGCGACAGCCTGGATGATATTGTCGGCACATGGACAGAAAATGTCTGGCTGGCATCAAATGGCGGCGGCATCGGGACCTATTGGGGCAATGTCCGCTCCATCGGTGAGAAAGTCGGCCAGAACGGTCAGACCTCCGGCATTATTCCTTTCATCCGCGTGATGGACAGCCTGACACTGGCCATCTCCCAGGGCTCTCTGCGCCGCGGGTCAGCGGCCTGCTATCTCGACGTTCACCATCCGGAAATCGAGGAATTCCTCGAAGTGCGCAAACCGTCCGGCGATTTCAACCGCAAGTCTTTGAACCTGCATCATGGGATCAATATCACGGACGCCTTTATGGAGGCGGTGCGCACAGATGAAGAGTTCGGCCTGCTCTCGCCAAAGACCGGCGAGGTGCTGCGCAAGGTCAATGCCCGCAAGATCTGGCAAAAAATTCTCGAGCTGCGCATTCAGACCGGTGAGCCTTATCTGTTGTTCACCGACACGGTGAACAATGCTATGCCGGCCCATCAGCGCCAACTCGGTCTGAAAGTGACCCAGTCGAACCTGTGTTCAGAGATCACCCTGCCGACCGGTCTTGACCATCTCGGCAAGGACCGCACAGCCGTTTGCTGTCTGTCATCGCTGAATGCTGAGCGATTTATGGAGTGGAGCAAGGACGAGAACTTCCTCGAAGACGTGTTCCGTTTCCTCGACAATGTGCTGCAGGACTTTATCGACCGGGCGCCAAGCGAGATGGCGCGGGCGGTCTATTCGGCCAAGCGTGAGCGCTCTGTCGGCCTTGGTCTGATGGGTTTCCACTCTTTCCTTCAGTCGATGAATGTCTCGTTTGAAAGCGCGATGGCGAAAGTCTGGAACGAGAAGATGTTCAAACATGTTCGTCAGGGCGCGGATGCCGCCTCGGTCAAGCTCGCCAAGGAGCGCGGGCCCTGCGGCGATGCTGAAGAGATTGGCATGATGGCGCGCTTCAGCCACAAAATGGCTGTCGCCCCAACAGCGTCCATTTCCATCATCTGCGGCGGCACATCGGCGGGCATCGAGCCGATCCCGGCCAATGTCTATACGCACAAGACCTTGTCAGGCTCCTTTACGGTCAAGAACCGCCATCTTGAGGCGCTGCTGGAAAGCAAGGGCGAGAATACAGACGAGATCTGGACCTCCATTCTCGAACATGAAGGCTCGGTTCAGCATCTTGACTGTCTTGATGAGTATGAAAAATCGACCTTCAAGACCGCGTTTGAGCTTGATCAGCGCTGGGTCATTGAACATGCGGCCGATCGCACACCTTATATCTGTCAGGCCCAGTCGCTGAATGTCTTCCTGCCGGCTGATATCAATAAGTGGGATCTGCATATGCTGCACTGGACCGCGTGGGAGCGGGGCGTGAAGTCGCTCTATTACTGCCGGTCGAAATCGGTCCAGCGGGCAGGCTTTGCCGGCGCGGACGACAAGGAAGCGGCGGTGCAGGGCATGGATGTGCCGAACACAGATTATGACGAGTGTCTCGCCTGCCAGTAGCGCGCGCCGAGCACCCTCAAATCACCCTCTCGCTGACCTGGCGGGAGGGTTTTTTGTTGCAAATTGGAACAAAACTGTCCGGAAATTCACTGGAATTTTGATCTTGTCGCGGGCTCAATTCGCTTGAGAGGAGATTTTTGGAGCGGTTTCGAAGAAAATTTGCAGCAAACATGAACAAAGCGGCCGGCAAAATTAATCTGAT
Source organism: Pseudomonadota bacterium (assembly GCA_039026135.1). Taxonomy (GTDB): domain Bacteria; phylum Pseudomonadota; class Alphaproteobacteria; order Caulobacterales; family Hyphomonadaceae; genus Henriciella. The sequence goes on from JBCCMX010000088.1 coordinate 6,166, forward strand.
CGTGCAGTGCAGCAACCATAGTGATGGCCGCAGATCGCGCCGGATCGGGGCCAAAAACGTGCCCGGAATGATTAATTTTACTTAGCATCAGACCGATTCGCTCGCCCTGTTTGTTCATGGTAGAGTAACGAACTTGGCCGAATTTTTGTGTGCGACACAGGAGTTCTGCTAATGAAAGGCTTGGAACGAATGGTGATGATTGTTTCATCCGTCATGGCCGTCTTGGCCTGTCAGGGATGTGCTCAAACCGGCCGACATATTGCCACGCCGGTGATTGAGACACACCACGCCTATACCTCGCCCGCGGACCTGTCCGGCGGCCTGTCGGTCCTGTATGAGTCTTCGTTCGAGGCGGGTGAGCGTGTGCCGGACCTCAGCTTCCAGCAGCCTGTCGCCTATGATCGCGGTATTCGGGTGCAAACCGGCGACACGCTCTCAACCAATATGCTGTATTCCAGCGCGGCGCTGACATCGCTTGCTGCCGAGCGAAAGCGTATGACGCTGAACAATATTCCGCGCGAAGGACGCCAGCTCAGCGCTGAAGTGTCGCTGGCCGCGCGGCGCGAAGATACAGGCCTTGGCTTCGATGTTGGCCTGGCGCCACGCCTTAGTATTTCTCAAGACGGCGCGTTTGAAAAACGGCGCTTCGGCGGTGAGCTGCGGATCGGCCGCGACTTTGACAAACGTGGCATCGGCCAGCCTAATTCCAGCTGGTATCTGTTTGCTGGTGCAGACGGCGAAGCGCTGGTCTGGGAGCCTGGCAAAGACGGGACAATGGCGACGAGCGCCATGGCCCTGCATGACAAGGTCACTGTCGGCGATGTTCAGGCGGGCATCTCGCTTCAGCATGGAGCCGGCCAGCTATCGGTTAGTTACATCCGCAGAGAAGTGTCGTATAGCGAGCGCAACCTGGGCGCTTCGGAGACAGAAAACTTTGCGGGCTTCACCTTCACTATCCGCCAGTAAACCGTTTCTCTCCTGCCGGATCAGATTGGGGCTGCTTTGTCTGGCGGCCCCTTTTTTTGTCGCTGGCGCCGGGGCGCAGGCGCCCGATCCAGCGCCTGTGCCTGACACGGCTGAAGAGACCGCCGCCCGCAATCCCGGCGCGCTGTCGGTGACATCTGAAAATGACCTGTTTGGCGGCACGGACCGCAATTACTCAAACGGGCTGCGGCTTGAATATGTCCGCCCGGCCAACAAGGTCACCCCGGCGCTCGCCTGGGTCGCCGACCGCATTCCCTATATCGATCTTGACCGCACCGAGCTGCGCCAGGGCTTTGCGCTCTCACAAACCATTTTCACGCCCGAAGAGATTGATCTGGTCATTCCCGATCCCGAAGACCGGCCCTATGCCGGCTGGCTTTATTTGTCCGGCACAGCTGTCGCCACCACAGGCAATACACAGGATGTCCTGCAGGCCAATATCGGCATTGTCGGCCCATCGGCTGGCGGCCAGTTTGTTCAGGAAAACTGGCACAAGCTGATCGGCGCGGCCGAGCCCAATGGCTGGGACAGTCAGCTGAAAGATGAGTTTGGCCTGGAGATCATCGCCCAGCGTATGGTCAAGCAGGATGAGATTGAACTGCCCTTCGGGCTTGAGGCAGACTCTGCACTGCATGGCGGTGTCACGCTGGGCAATGTGCGCACCTATGCCGCTTTGGGCACCATGGCGCGGGTCGGCTTTGATCTTGATGCCGATTTCGGGCCGCCGCGCATCCGTCCGGCGCTTGCCGGAGCCGGCGTGTTCAGTCCGGGCCAGACCTTTGGCGGATATGTCTTTGCCGGGCTTGAAGGGCGCGCCATTGCCCGCGACATGTTCCTCGATGGCAATCTCTGGCGCGATGGGCCAAGTGTGACCGATCGCAGCGACTTTGTCGGTGACCTGCAGGCCGGCATCGCGCTGCATGCAGGCGACGTCCAGGTTGCTTTCACCTTTGTACATCGGACCCAGGAATTCAAACGCCAGGATGGCCCCCAGCGCTTCGGCGCTGTGTCGATCTCGATCGCCAACTAGGCTGCTGCCCGCACCGCGATCACTGCGAATGTGTTGCCCTCGCGGCAGGTCAGATTATTCGCGTTCCAGGCTTGCAGAGCGTGGTGGATAGGGAAAGAGTGGCTCTGCGCCGCCGCGCACACAGCCCCCATCTTTGCGCCGGGATCAGCCGCTGCAGAACGACAATAGCCAGCAGATCGATTACCCATCTTGGACACCGAACGGCCCTTCAGTCACCGACGCCTGCAACGCGACAAGGACTTTACAGGCGAGCGGCTGTCGACCTTCCGCGAAGTGTTCTTGCGCCACGGTCTGCCCGGTCTCGTGCTGGCGTTTGTCTGCCTCAGTGTTCCGGCCTTGCAGCTGGCCCTTGGCGACGGGCTTGAAAAGGGATTGGCCCACCCGCAACGCTATGCGGCGGTATGCATTGTCATCTTTGCCGGGCTGAACGGCTATGCCTGGTTCATTGATCGCCAGTGGAGCGTCTCGAAGCTTGGCTGGATCGTGTATCTCGGCGCGCTGTCCTTCTGGGAGGAATGGGTGTTCCGACTGGCGCTGCCGCAAATGTTTGAAGGGCTCGGCGCGGCGGTCTGGCCGGCGGCCATACTTAGCGCGGCCCTGTTTGGCGCGGCGCACTATTTTACTCTGCGCTGGCGTTGGAAATGGTGCCTTGGCGCCTTTATCGGCAGTCTCGCCTTAAGCCGGCAAATGGAACTGCATGATGATCTGCTTTTGATCACCGCGTTTCACTGGATCGCGACCTATGTGAATACACCTCGTCCGCCGGGACAATCGTCACGCCGCGCCGCTGTTTAGCTGCCAACCTCACCGGTATGATTGCGTGGCAATCACGATTGAACTTGCCAGGCCCTCATCGCGATAGGTCAGCGCGTTTCGGTAGGCCTCGCGCTGTTCCATGTAAAAGATCGCTGTCGGGTCAGGATAGATCATTGCTGCAAGATCATCCCACACGGCCGCGACCGGATCATGCTTTGACGCGATCAACACGTCACTGATCCGCCCCGCAAACAGAAACTGGCCGCCCACCATATGCACTGATTTCATCGCTTCGGCGCCATACAGGTTATAGGTACGCCGCCCCTGCGATTTGCGGCCATCTTCTGTCGGCACATATTC
>JBCCMX010000089.1:0-9282 GCA_039026135.1 Pseudomonadota bacterium
ATCTTCACCAAAGGCGCGGATGTTGGCGGCGATATGGTGAAGATACCGCCGCCAAGACGGGCGAAAATGGAAATCAATGAGGCGCCAAAACCAAGCGCAACCAATCCATCAATCACCGCACGGTCGCTGGCAGGATTATAGCCAAGCACGCCGACCAGCAGGCCATAATACCCGACCACGCCAAGCAGCGCCAAACCGACCACAAGCATGCCGGTCACGGCGCCGGACTTGAACGCCATGGACAGACCGCCCTGCAGGCTTTTCGAGGCAGCATGTGTGGTGCGCACATTGGCCTGAACCGACACTTTCATGCCGATAAAGCCGGCCGCACCCGACAGAACCGCGCCGATAATGAAGCCAAGCGCCGCTTGCCAACCGAGAAGCAGGAACAAAACGACCGTTGCGGCCGCGCCAACCATCGCAATTGTGCGATACTGCCGGTTCAGATAAGCGTTGGCGCCCTCCTGAATCGCAGCCGCGATCTCTTTCATGCGGTCATTGCCCGCATCCGCTTTCATGATGGCATTACTCTGCCACCATCCATAAAGCACAGCCAGCGCCCCAGCGCCCAGTGCAATCCAAAACCAAATGGTCATGTGTTTCCTTCCCGTTATAGCAACGATTGGGGCTGTCGGCCCTCTTTTTCAATCATGCGCGTAGTCAGCACAGACCGGCTGAGTCTTCAAGCATCCTTACAATATGGGCAAATCAGCCGGACCGTTCGCGGTTAATGTTCAAACCCAAGGGTTTCGGGCAGGTTAACAGGTGCGCCATGGAAGGTCACGGACAGGCCGAGCGCTTTGGTCACCCGGCCAATTTTCGTAAAATCGCTGAATCGTTGTCCGGGCGGGGTGATCATCAGGATTTGATAGTCATCGCCGCCCGTTGCCTGATGCAAGGCCAGCGCGACATCGCAATCGGGCCGGGCCAGCGGCACCTGTTCAAGTTGCAGCGCCGCGCCGCGCCCGTTGACTTCGACCAACCGCTCAAGGTCGATCAGCAGGCCATCGGACACATCCATACTGGCACGCGCATGTTCAGCAACAATATCAGCCGCGGGCAGCGGCGGCGGGCGCGGAATGCGATATCGATCGGCAAGGGCGCTTTGTTCACCCGCTTTCGCCGCTTCAAGGCCCAGCACGCTCCACCCAATCTGACCCGATACCCAGATCTCATCATCAGGTTTGGCCCCGCCAAGCCGGCGCACTGGCCCCGCCTTCTGGCAGCGCCCGGTCAGCGTCAGCGTCGCCACCAAGGGTCCATCTGTCTTGACCAAATCGCCGCCAAGCAGCGCGATCTCATAGGTTTTCAGGTCCGCGCCTATGCCCGCCATCAGCGCACCAAACTGCGCCTCTGGCCAGGCGCGCGGCCAGGCGATGGACAAGAGCGCCTCATGTGGCCGGGCGCCTTTGGCCAATATGTCAGACACGTTCACGCGTATGAGTTTTTGCCCGACACCGGCCATGGCGTCACCCGGCAGAAAGTGCACGCCCTCAACCAACGTATCCATGGTCGCGATTTGGACGCCCGCGCCGTCAAGCTGGGCAACATCATCCAGCAATCCGTCAGCCCCCTCTGATTTGACCAGCGGGCGAATGTAGCGATCAATCCAGCTATGCTCACTCATCGCATCAATTGTGGGTCAGGCCTCGCCGGGACGCAAATCCTTTGCGACATTGTCCAGCACGGCATTGACGAAATTGGCTTCTGTCGTATCGAAGAAATCGTGGGCAAGTGAGACATACTCGTCGAGCAAGATCTGCCGCGAAAGATCTTGATGCGCGATCAGTTCAGCGGCGGCCGCCCGCAAGATCGCCCGCGTGGTTGCATCGAGCCGAGACAATTTCCAGCCATTTGACAGCCGGCTCAAAACCGCCTGATCAACGCTCGCCTGATGGATCACCGTCGCATTCACAATCGATTTGAACAGATCCGGATCGGCCTCTTCGACCGGGTCTTCATCCGGCCCGACGCCTAGTCTGTCATTCATCAGATCGCGGATCGCCGCTTTCGCGCTCTGGCCGGTCTGTTCCATCTGATACAGCGCCTGAACGGCTGCCAGCCGCGCCCCGGCCCGGCGTGCACGCTTGACCTCAAAGGGTAGCTTCTGGTCCGCCGGCGCCATTAGCGAACGAATTTCTTACGCAGTTTCAGCATTTCAAGACAGGCAATGGCGGCATCGCGCCCCTTGTTTTTCTGCTTGCGATCGGCGCGGACAAGCGCCTGGGCTTCATTCTCGACGGTCAGAATACCATAGCCAATGGCCAGCCGGCGCTCGGTGGCCAGGTGCATGAGGCCGCGCGCGCTCTCACCGCAGACATAGTCATAGTGACTGGTCTCACCGCGGATGACACAGCCAAGCGCGATATAACCATCATATTTTGCGCTGTCGGCGGCCATCGCAATCGCGCCCGGCAGTTCGAAAGCGCCCGGCACCAGGATCGTCTCCATCGTGACATCTTCAGCCTCCAGCGTCTCGGCCACGCCAGCCTCCAGCTCGCGCGAAATCGCATCATAGTATCGCGATGTCACAATCAGAATGCGGTGTGTCATGGCCTAGTCCTCGCCTCTTGTATTTGTTATTGGCCGCCAGCCCTCAATGGTCAGTCCATAACCCTCAAGCCCGACAACCCGCGTCGGCTCTGTGTCCGACATGAAAATCATACGCCGCACGCCAAGATCGCGAAGGATCTGCGCGCCGACACCATATTCGCGCAGCGGCGCATGCGCATCGACCGGATCACCCGATTTCAGGCCTAGACGTTCGGCCAGCGCATTGCTGCGCATGGTGTTTACAAACACGATCACGCCCGGCTCATCGGCCTCGGCAATGGATTTCATTGCCCGCGCGACAAGCCCTTCGCGCGGGCCGCGCTCGCCGAGTATGTCGGACAGAACATCGGTGCGGTGGACGCGCACCAGCGTCGTTTGTTCCGGCGAAATCTCGCCATGGACGATGGCAACATGTTCGGAGTCATCAAGCGCATTTCGAAAGCAAACGGCGGTAAAGCCTTCGCCAAAAGCGCTGTTCAAGGGCGCCGACACACGCCGCTCAAGATAGCGATCATTCTTGCGCCGCCAGGCAATCAGGTCAGCAATCGTCCCGATCTTCAAGCCGTGAAGCTGGGCGAATGAGACAAGCTCCGGCAGGCGCGCCATCGAGCCGTCATCATTCATGATCTCGCAAATCACGCCGGCCGGATACAGCCCCGCCATACGCGAGATGTCGACCGCCGCTTCGGTGTGACCGGCGCGAACCAGCGTGCCGCCGTCTTTTGCCACCAGCGGAAAGACATGGCCTGGCGAAACGATGTCGGCATCATCCATGGTCGGGTCGATGGCCACCGCGACGGTCTTGGCGCGATCGTGCGCCGAAATGCCGGTGGTCACGCCCTCCTTGGCTTCAATCGAAACAGTAAAGGCCGTTCCCATGCTTTCACGATTTTCACGCGCCATCATGTCGAGTTTCAGCGTGTTGGCCCGCTCACCCGTCATGGCAAGACAAATCAGCCCGCGGCCATACTTGGCCATGAAGTTGACCGCTTCAGGGGTTGCAAAACTGGCAGGCACAATGAGGTCGCCCTCATTCTCGCGGTCTTCCGCATCAACGAGAATATACATGCGCCCATTGCGCGCATCCTCGATAATCTCGTCAATTGAAGATATGGCCGCTGACAAATCGTCGGTCATGTCAGGCCTCCGTCGGCGGCTGCGGCGCATCGGCGCCGATCATCCGGGCGACGTAACGTGCCAGCATATCAATCTCAAGGTTTACCTTGTCGCCGGGCTGCAATTGCCCGAGCGTTGTTACATCCCAGGTATGGGGAATAATCGCGACCTGAAAGTCGCCATTGTCGAGTGCGTCGGCAACCGTCAGCGACACGCCGCTAATCGCAACAGACCCCTTCTTGGCAAAGTAGCGCGCGATATCTACCGGCGGGCGAACCGTCACACGCCAGCTCTGCCCCTCAGGCTCCACCGCGACAACCTCGCCGACGCCATCAACATGCCCGAAAACGAAATGACCACCCAGCTCATCGCCAAGCTTCAGCGATTGTTCGAGATTGATCTTCTCGCCCACCTGCCAGGCGCCGAGGATTGTCAGGTCGAGCGTTTCGGGCACAGCCTCAACAGCAAACCAGCTGCCATCACCCTCTGGGCCATGGCCGACAACCGTTAAACAAACGCCCGAATGCATGATTGAGGCGCCCATCTCGATCGCGTCCGGTGCATAGCTGCAAACCGTCTCAAAATAGCGCAATCCGTTGCGGTCTTCGGCTTTACGGATCGTTCCGACATCGGTGACAAGGCCTGTAAACATCAAAAGCCCTTCCTTCCTAGGGTGCGGCTTTAGTATAGAGCTCCAGGACGTCATCCCCAATGCGTTCCGTCACGACAGTGCGCCATCTCGGCGCATCCTTCATTTCGGACAATCCCAGCGCCGCAATGGCCGGCAAACCGTCGCCGCCAATCAGAATAGGCGCGCGAAACCAGGCGATCTGGTCGACCAGACCAGCCGCAATAAAGCTCGCTGCCAGCTGCCCCCCGCCCTCCAGAAACACCGATCGCACGCCCTCAATAGAGGCGCGATCAAGCAGGCGTTCGGGCGACACACGGCCATCAACATCACCGCACCGCCACAAGCTGACGCCCGCCGCTTCCAGTGCCGATGCGCCAGCGCCGCCTGGATTTGTCGTTGCAATCACAACGCGGCCCAATTGCGCAGACTGAACCAGGCGCCCCTGAACCGGCGTGCGGCATTGGCTGTCGGCGACAATGCGCAAAGGCTGTTTGTCGGGCAGCGGCACCGTGCGCGCGGTCAAAATCGGATCGTCAGCCAGGACCGTACCGACGCCAACCAGAACAGCATCATGCTGGGCGCGCATCTCATGCCCCCGGGCGCGGCTGTCTGAGCCGGTAATCCACTGGCTGATCCCATTCGCCAGGGCGATGCGGCCATCCATGCTCGTGGCAATCTTCAGCGTGACAGAGGGGCGCGCCACTAGTCTTCGTCCAGTGCCGATTGTTCGATGAATTGGGCAAAGTCGGATGGATCGCCAAAGTCGCGATAGACGCTGGCATAGCGCACATAGCCAACAGGATCGATCGCGCGCAGGCTTTCCATGGCCAGCTCACCAATATCGGCAGATGAGATCTCGGTTTCCCCGCTGCTTTCCAGCTTGCGGTTGATCCCTGAGACCATTTGCTCGATCTGTTCGGGCGTGACCGGGCGCTTCCTCAAAGCAATCGACACAGACCGCACCAGCTTGTCGCGCTGAAACGGCGTGCGCTTGCCGTCCCGCTTGACCACTGTGATCTCTCGCAGCTGGACGCGTTCGAACGTGGTAAACCGCGCCCCGCAATTGTCACAACCGCGACGCCGGCGCACGGCCGTATTGTCCTCTGCAGGCCGACTATCCTTTACGGCAGTATTTTCAGAGCCGCAAAACGGGCAGCGCATCAGCTAGGCCCCTAGCCCATTATAGATGGGATATTTCGCTGTCAGCGCCTTGACCTCGCCGCGCACCTTGTCTTCCACCGCTGTGCTGTCGCCTTTGGCAACCGCCTCGACAACCTCGCCAATCCAGTGACCGATTTGGGTGAACTCCTCTGCGCCAAAGCCGCGCGTCGTGCCGGCTGGCGAGCCAACGCGGATGCCGCTTGTGACGGCTGGCTTTTCCGGATCGAACGGCACACCATTCTTGTTGCAGGTGATAAAGGCGCGCTCCAGCGCCGCCTCGGCATCGCGCCCGGTCACGCCTTTTGGCCGCAGATCGATCAGGGCCACATGTGTGTCCGTCCCGCCAGACACCAGATCCAAACCGCGTCCGCGGGCCGCTTCAGCCATCGCTTGGGCATTGGTCACGACATTGGCCGCATAGTGACGGTAGTCATCTGACAGGGCCTCACCAAAAGCAACAGCCTTGCCGGCAATCACATGCATAAGCGGTCCGCCCTGAATGCCGGGGAAAACAGCCGAGTTCACTTTTTTCGCAATGGCTTCATCATTGGTGAGAACCATGCCCCCACGCGGGCCGCGCAGGGTTTTGTGCGTGGTTGTTGTCGCCACATGACAATGGTCAAGCGGGTTGGGGTGCGCCTTGCCGGCGACAAGACCCGAGAAATGCGCCATATCCACCAGAAAATAAGCGCCGACCGCATCTGCAATCGCGCGGAATTTCGCAAAGTCGATCTGGCGCGGATAGGCCGATCCACCGGCGATGATCAATTGTGGTTTGTGCGTATTGGCAAGCGCCTCGACCTGATCAAAATCGATCAGATGATCATCTTCGCGCACCCCGTACTGGATCGCATGGAACCATTTGCCCGACTGGTTCGGGCGCGCGCCGTGCGTGAGATGTCCGCCGGCATCAAGGCTCATGCCAAGGATCGTGTCGCCAGGCTTGATCAGCGCCTGAAACACGGCCTGATTGGCCTGGCTGCCAGAGTTGGGCTGCACGTTCGCAAAGGCGCAGTCGAACAGCGCTTTTGCCCGATCACGCGCCAGATCCTCGACAAGATCGACATATTCACAGCCGCCATAATAGCGTCGGCCAGGATAGCCCTCAGCGTATTTGTTGGTCAGCACACTGCCCTGCGCGTCCAGAACAGCCTGAGAAGTAATGTTCTCGGACGCAATCAATTCGATCTGCTCTTGCTGGCGGGTCTGCTCTTTGGCGACGGCCGCAAACACGTCCGGGTCAGCTTGCTCAAGGTGGTGTGAGAAGAAATGACTGTGATCAAACGGCGAGGACGTATCAGGCATAGAGGGGCTCCGGAATTGAGGGGGTATTTAAGCTGCGCCGCGCAGTGGAGCAAGGGCAGCAAACCCGCCACATCACCCAACAATAAATTCAATTATAAGTCGCTGAGAAATTGGTATTTACTTGTATTCAATTATAAAACAGTGTTTTCGATCAAATTTCGTGATAGTACGGCAAGCGATAACTGAGGCATAAGAGAAACTAAATGACCGAACACTCAAAAGACGACCTGCTGGAAATGACAACGAATATCGTTTCATCATTCGTCGCACATAATCCCGTTCCATCCAGTACATTGCCCGAACTAATCAAGACTGTTCACGACACAATGACACACCTGGCGTCTGACGAGCCCGAAGAAGCGCCGAGGCCTGATCCAGCTGTCGCCATATCAAAATCCATCACACCCGACCATATCATCTGCCTGGAAGACGGCCGCAAACTCAAGATGCTTAAACGCTACCTGCGCTCCAGATATGATCTCAGCCCGGATGATTACCGTGCGCGCTGGGGGTTGCCCAGCGACTACCCGATGGTTGCGCCCAATTATGCGAAGAAACGCTCAGCCTTTGCCAAGGAAATCGGCCTCGGCCGCAAACGCTCAAACTGAAGCTGCCCGCTAGGCCGCCTCGCTTGACAATCCAAGCTGTTTCCAGACGGCAAGCAAAGCCGCGACCAGATCATCCATCATCGCTTCGGTATGCACCGGCCCTGGCGTAAAGCGCAGGCGCTCTGTTCCTTTTGGTACAGTTGGATAGTTGATCGGCTGCACATAGATGCCAAAGTCGAAGAGAAGCGTATCAGACAGGGCTTTGCATTTCTCAGGATCCCCCACCAGAAGCGGTACGATATGCGTTTCGCTATCAATAATCGGCAGGCCCGCCGCCTTGAACTTCTGCTTCAACAAAGCGGCCTGCTCCTGATGTGAACGGCGCAGCGCGCGCCCTTCATCGGTGCGCAGTTTCTTGATGCTGGCGAGTGCACCGGCGGCCATGACCGGACATGTCGATGTGGTAAAGATAAAGCCTGACGCGGTTGAGCGAATGGCATCAATCATGGTCTCATGCGCCGCGATATAACCGCCCATCACACCATAGGCCTTGGCCAGCGTCCCCTCGATAATATCAACGCGGTCCATCACCTTATCGCGCTGCGCGACGCCGGCGCCCTCTTGGCCATACATGCCAACCGCATGCACCTCATCAAGATAGGTCAGAGCCTCGAACTCATCGGCAAGATCACAGATCGCTTCAATCGGACCGATGTCACCATCCATTGAATAGACGCTCTCAAAGGCAATCAGTTTCGGACGATCTGGATCATCATTCGCCATAAGGGCGCGCAAATGATCGACATCATTGTGGCGGAAAACGCGCCGGTCAGCGCCAGACCGGCGGATGCCCTCAATCATAGAGGCATGGTTCAAGGCGTCAGAATAAATGATCAGACCAGGCAGGATCTTGCCCAGCGTCGAGAGGGTCGCATCATTGGCGACATAGCCTGATGTAAACAGCAGCGCGCCGGACTTGCCATGAAGATCTGCAAGCTCTTTTTCCAGATCAACATGATACCGCGTTGTACCGGAAATATTGCGTGTCCCGCCAGAGCCCGCACCGAAACCGTCAATGGCCTCATGCATTGCCGCGATCACATCATCATCCTGGCCCATGCCGAGATAATCATTGGAACACCAGACAATGATTTCGCGCTCACCATGCTCGAACCGGGCTGTCGCGCGCGGAAATGCACCGCGATGCCGTTTCAGGTCAACAAATACGCGGTAGCGACCTTCGCTGTGGATCGCGCCAAGCGCGTCCTCAAATGCCTTCAAGTGTTTCATACAAACCAACTCACTTTGGATTGACGACTATTTAGACATCCGCGCGGAAATTGAAACCGTCTCAATGGCCGCAGGTCGCAAACGCGCTGAAATGCCTCAAGCGCGAGACCTATGTGTCATAGCCCGGCGCCTCACGCGCAAGTTTGCGCAGCAGTCCCGGCCAGGCGAGCGCGTTGGCAAGAAGCTGCATGCCTTCGGGGTTGGCTTGACCCTTGACCACATCCTGAACCTCTTCAGTGCCGTGCAGGACGCCGTCTCGGCCTGCGGTCAAAGCCCCGACCTGCATCGAACAGGCCCGCTCAAGGAAGAACATGCGCATGTAGGCTTCCGCTGCGGTCGCACCGACAGACAATGTGCCATGATTGCGCAGTATCATCACGCCGGTATCACCAATATCAGCAACCAGGCGCTCTCGCTCGTCAAGGTCGAGGGCAACCCCTTCATAATCGTGATAGGACAGGTCAGAGCGCACCAGCATGGCAGTTTGAGACAGTGGCAACAGCCCGTCCTTCTGCGCTGACACCGCCACACCGTGATCGGTGTGCAAGTGCATCACAACATGGGCATCCTCACGGGCGGCATGAATGGCCGAGTGAATGGTGAAACCGGCCGGATTGATGAAATAGGGCGTGTCCTGAACAATGTTACCGTCCAGATCCACCTTCACCAGAGACGAGG
>JBCCMX010000090.1:0-9245 GCA_039026135.1 Pseudomonadota bacterium
CTCGGCTTATCCCTGGCTCAAGTCTTGTATGCAGGCTTACTGTGTCGTCGTTGTTGGGGCGAGCGGTGTGGGCAAAAGCACGATCGCCAACGCCATTGCAGTGATGCGACTGCTGCTGTGGAGCGCCAAGCCCGGTGAAGGCGGTCAGCTGCCCGGCTTCAAGGTCACCGAGTTTATCGCCAAGAACCGGCATGCGACGCCCGGCGTGACGCTGATCTCGCCGCCGCCACATCACGATATCTATTCGATCGAAGATCTGGCGCAGCTGATCTATGATCTGAAACAGATCAATCCCGATTGCCGCGTCTGCGTGAAACTGGTGGCCCAGTCGGGTGTTGGCACCGTAGCAGCGGGTGTGGCGAAAGCCAAAGCCGATGTGATCCTGATTGCTGGCGGCGTAGGCGGCACGGGCGCAAGCCCGCAGACCAGTATCAAATATGCCGGTCTGCCCTGGGAAATGGGGTTGGCCGAGGCCCATCAGGTGCTGAGCCTGAACAATCTTCGCGACAAGGTGACGCTGCGGACCGATGGCGGGCTGCGCACCGGGCGCGATATTGTTATCGCCGCAATGCTGGGCGCTGAAGAGTACGGCATCGGCACGGCCTCGCTTGTCGCGATGGGCTGTATCATGGTGCGTCAGTGCCATTCGAACACGTGCCCGGTCGGTGTGTGTACGCAGCGAGATGATTTGCGTGAGAAGTTCACCGGGACAGCCGACAAGGTGGTCAACCTGATGAGCTTTATCGCCGAAGATGTGCGCCGCATTCTGGCCGATCTCGGGCTGAACTCGCTGGACGAGGCGATCGGGCGGACCGATCTTCTGGCACAGGTCTCTCGCGGTGCACCGCATCTCGATGATCTCGACCTCAACCCGCTATTGGTACAGGTCGATACCGGCAAGGCGGTGGAATACACGCCGAACGTGCGCGAGGAAGTGCCGGATACGCTGGACGCGCAAATCCTGCGCGACGGTGAGCCTTTCTTCGAGCGCGGCGAGAAGATGCAGCTGCAATATGAAGTGCAGAATGTGCTACGCTCGATCGGTTCGCGCGCCAGCTCTGTGATTGTCCGCCGGTTTGGCGAAAAGGCACTGCCGGAAGGGCGCATGCATATCCGTCTCAGCGGTAGCGCCGGCCAGTCGCTGGGCGTGTTTGCAGTACAAGGACTGTTGCTCGATGTGGTGGGCGACGCCAATGACTATGTTGGCAAGGGGCTGTCTGGCGCGACGATCCAGCTACGCCCGCCAAACAGTGCACCATTTGTTGCTGGCGAGAACACGATTATCGGCAATACCTGCCTTTATGGCGCGACCTCGGGCAAATTGTTTGCGGCCGGCCAGGCCGGGGTGCGCTTTGCCGTGCGCAATTCTGGCGCTGAGGCGGTGATCGAAGGCTGCGGGGCGAATGGCTGTGAGTATATGACCGGCGGCAAGGTCGCGATCCTGGGGCCGATTGGTGACAATTTCGGTGCAGGCATGACGGGCGGCCTTGCCTGGATCTGGGATCCGGACAAACAGTTCGAACAGGTTGCCAACCCGGACGCGATTGACTGGTACAGCTTGAGCGAGATGAGCGAGGAGCATGTCGGCTTGTTCCGCGAGCTTGTTGTTGCCCATGTCACCCGCACAGGCAGCCAGCGGGGCAAGGACTTGCTCGACGATTGGGATCAGACATTGGTGGATACACTGATGATTGTGCCGAAGGAAATTGCCGCATCAGTCTTGCCGCAAAGCGAAGCGAAAAAGGCAGGCTAGGCCGGGCGGAGATGCAGACCTGCCCCTTGCATGGGGGCGCGGCGCTCCCCATTTTGCGCCTCACGAAGCGTAACGGGTAACCATTCATGAGCAAACGCGATTATTATGACGTATTGGGCGTTTCCAAGGACGCCGACGACAGAGCGCTTAAGAGCGCTTATCGCAAGCTCGCCATGAAATACCACCCTGACCAAAATCCCGGTGACGCCGAAGCCGAAGCCAAGTTCAAAGAGGTTGGCGAGGCCTATGCCATCCTGTCGGACGGTGACAAGCGCGCGGCCTATGATCGCTATGGCCATCAGGCCTTTGAGGGCGGTATGGGCGGCGGCAACCCGTTTGGCCAGGGCGATCCGGGCGATATTTTCCAGGATATTTTCAGCCAGGTTTTTGGCGGGGCGAGCCCGTTTGGCGGCGGGCGCCGACGCGGCGGCCCGCAGCGCGGCAATGATCTGCGCTATGACATGGATATCAGCCTGGAAGATGCCTTTGCCGGCAAGGACACCGCCATCAAAGTGCCGACGGCTGTGACCTGCGGCACGTGCTCGGGCTCTGGTGCAGAGCCGGGCACCAGCCCCGAAACCTGTCCGGCCTGTGGCGGGGCGGGCCGTGTGCGTGCCAGCCAGGGCTTTTTCACGATGGAGCAGACCTGCGGGCGCTGTGGCGGTAGCGGGCAGATTATCGCCAATCCGTGCAAAACCTGCCACGGCACAGGCCAGGTACAGGAAGAGCGCACGCTGGAGGTGAAGATTCCGGCCGGCGTCGAAACCGGCATGCGCATCCGTCTGTCCGGCGAGGGTGAACCTGGCCTTAAGGGCGGGCCAAAGGGCGATCTTTATATCTTCGTCAATGTCGAAGAGCACGACCTGTTTGAGCGCGACGGGCCGAACCTTTATTGCCGCACGCCGGTCTCCATGGTGACCGCGGCGCTGGGCGGTGAGATTGAAATCCCGACAATTGATGGCGGGCGCGCGCGCGTGACCATTCCTGAAGGCGCGCAAACGGGCCGCAAGTTGCGTCTGCGCGGTAAGGGCATGCCAAGCTTGCGCGGTTCGGGCACCACCGGCGATCTCTATATCGAGATGTTTGTCGAGACCCCGCGCAACCTCTCTGCGCGCCAGAAAGAGATCCTGCGCGAGTTCTGCGACTGCTCGGGCGCTGATTGCAACCCGGAATCAGAAGGCTTTGTCGGCCGCGTGAAAAAGTTCTGGGACGGCCTCGGCGATGAGGCGGCCAAGCATTAGGGCGGCCTAGCGTTGTTTCAGGGCCTGACCTTGCGCCTTTGCGTTTCCACCTAAACCCCCACGACAAACGTGCTGATCACCTTTTTCAGGCCATGCTTTTCGAAGTTCACTTTCAGCTTCGTGCCATTGGCGTCGAGCACTTGGCCATAGCCGAACTTGTCATGGTGCACCCGCTGGCCGAGCTTGAAGCCCGTCTGCCCGCTTTCGCTCGCAATCAGTGTGGCTTTGCCGTCAATCACCGGCCCGCCATCATATTTGCCGGCATTCTCTTTTAAGCGCTTCCAGCCCGGCGAGTTATACGTGCTGCGCTCGCCAAGGTCTTCAACGCTGCCGACAAAGCCCTCCTCGCTGCCGGGCAGGGTGGAATAGCCGGTCTCGCTGCTCGCCTCGACATGGTCTGGCGGCAGTTCATCGACAAAGCGTGATGGCAGCACAGACTGCCAGCGGCCAAAGATCTGGCGATTGGCCACAAACGAGATACGGCAGACCTCGCGCGCGCGGGTGATGCCTACGTAGGCGAGGCGCCGCTCCTCTTCGAGGCCCTTCATGCCGCTCTCATCAAGGCTGCGGCGCGAGGGGAAGACCTCTTCCTCCCAGCCGGGCAGGAAGACAAGCGGCCATTCCAGGCCCTTGGCGCCGTGCAGGGTCAGGATCTGCACCTCATTGCCGGTGCTCGCCCCGCCGACATCCATGACCAGTTCCACATGTTCCAGGAAACCGGCAAGGCTATCAAACTCGCCCATCGCATTGATCAGCTCCTTGAGATTATCGAGCCGCGTCTGTGCCTGGGGGGAGCGGTCCTTTTGCAGCATGTCAGTATAGCCGCTTTCATCGAGAATGGTCTCGGCCAGCTCTGTGTGTTTCATGCCGCCAAGATGCCGGTCGCGCCAGCGATTGATCTGTTCGACAAACTGGGTGAGCCCGCGCTTGCCGGGGCCTTTAATCTCATCGGTTTGCAGCACCATGGGCGTCAGCGTGAACAGGCTACGCCCATCCTCGCGCGCATAGCGCTGCAGCTTTTGCACCGTGGTGCCGCCGACGCCGCGTTTGGGTTGATTGACGATCCGCTCAAAGGCGAGGTCATCATCGGTCGAGCGGATGAGGCGCAGATAGGCCATGGCGTCGCGGATCTCGGCGCGCTCGAAAAAGCGCGGGCCGCCAATAACGCGGTAAGGAATGCCAAGAATGATCAGGCGCTCTTCGAACAGGCGCATCTGCCAGGAGGCGCGCACAAGAATGGCGCAGTCTTCATAGCTCGCTTTGCCGCCTTTATTGACGTGCGCTTCGATCTCGTCGCATACCATGCGTGCCTCGGCCTCGCCATCCCACAGCCCGCACACTTGAACCTTTTGCGCGTCCGGGTCGCCGGCCCAATCGCCGCCGACAAACAGTGTTTTGCCGAGCCGGCCCTTATTGTGGGCGATAACCGACGAGGCTGCGGCAAGGATCGGTTCGGTCGAGCGGTAATTACGCTCCAGCCGGATCACTTTTGCGCCCTCAAAGTCTTTTTCGAAGCGCAGGATATTGTCCACCTCTGCGCCGCGCCAGCCATAGATGGACTGGTCATCATCGCCGACACAGCAAATGTTTCCGGTCCCCTGGGCGAGCAGGCGCAGCCAGAGATATTGGGCGACATTCGTGTCCTGATACTCATCGACCAGGATATATTTGAATTTGGCGTGATAGTCGCCAAGCAGGTCGGGATTGGCCTGGAAGATAGAAATATTGTGGATCAGAAGATCCCCGAAATCACAGGCATTCAGCACCTTTAGCCGGGCCTGATAGATCTCATAGCATTTGATGCCCTTGCCGTCGGCAAAGTTGTAGGCCTCATCGGCAGGCACCTTGTCTGGCGTTAGCGCACGGTTCTTCCAGCCATCAATCAGGCTTGCCAAAAAGCGCGGGGCCCAGCGTTTCGGGTCGATATTTTCCGCCTCGATAATCTGTTTGCAGAGGCGAATCTGGTCATCAGTGTCAAGAATGGTGAAGCTTGATTTCAGGCCTGCCAGCTCTGCATGTTTGCGCAGGATCTGCGCAGAGATGGAGTGGAACGTACCAAGCCAGCGCAGGCCCTCACCCGCCTCACCGGTCAGCTTCAGCGCGCGCTCGCGCATCTCCCGGGCGGCTTTATTGGTAAAGGTGACGGTCAGTGTTTGTGACGGGTAGGCAAGACCGGTCGCGATAATATGGGCAAGGCGTGTGGTCAGGACACGTGTCTTGCCCGTTCCGGCGCCGGCCAGCACCAGAAGCGGGCCGTCCGTGGTCAGCACCGCCTCGCGCTGTTCGGGGTTGAGCCCCTCCAGGTATTCAGCCTGGCTCGCGGCAGCCGGCGCGCGGGCGGCGGCCATTTGCGAGATGCTGTGTTTGCGAATCGGTTCCGTCATCCGGTGAATATAGTACCGAGCCCGGCCCCTGTATCAAATGTAAAGCACACGCTTTTCTTTCGCTGGCTTGCAGTCTAGTGCGTCGGCGAGGGAGGTAATAATGACAAATCGTTTCGCCGCCTTCCGTCACGCCTCTTATCGGCGCTATTTCACGGCGCGGTTTCTGGCGAGCTTTGCAACGCAAATTCTCTCCGTTGCGGTGGGCTGGCAGATTTATGATCAGACCCGCAATCCGGCGCTGCTCGGCTGGATTGGCCTTGTGCAATTTCTGCCCGCCTTGCTGCTGGTTGTCGTCACCGGTATCGCAGCCGACCGCCTCGGCCGGCGCCTTGTGATGAGCGCGGCGATCGCGCTGCAAATGGTCTGCGCGGCGGCGATCCTTGGGCTGACGGTGATCGGGCAGTTCGAGCCGGTCCTTGTGCTCGCCATCCTGACCGTGTTTGGCGTTGCCCGGGCGTTTCGCACGCCGGCTGCCTCCTCGCTTGCGGTCAATATTGTGCCGCGCAAGGATTTTCCGAATGCGGTGGCCTGGAACACATCGTCCTGGCAGCTGGCATCGATTGTCGGCCCGGCGCTTGGCGGCCTGTTATATGGCGTGTCGCCGCTGGTGGCCTATTCCACCGCGACGATCAGCTTTGGCATTGGCGCGGCTTTGGTCTTCCTCATCGGGCCGACAAGTCAGGTGATCGACAAGGAGGCGACCAGTCTGCAGACGCTGCTTGGCGGGTTCCGCTATGTCTGGACACAGAAGATTGTCCTTGGCGCGATATCGCTTGACCTGTTTGCCGTCCTGCTTGGCGGGGCCGTTGCGCTGTTGCCGGTCTATGCGCGCGATATTCTCGAGCTTGGGCCCTGGGGGCTTGGCCTTTTGCGCGCGGCGCCCGGGATTGGCGCCATCCTTGTGGTGGCTGTGATTACGAGCTTTCCGATCCGGGATCATGCCGGCACGATCTTGTTCGTCACTGTCGGCCTGTTTGGCCTCTCGACGGTCGTGTTTGGCCATTCGACAATTGCCTGGGTCTCGATCCTGGCGCTGATCTGTGTCGGCGCCTTTGACATGGTATCGGTCTATATCCGCGAGGTCCTGTTACAGCTGTGGACGCCGGATCACGTGCGTGGGCGGGTCAATGCGGTGAACGCCATTTTCCTTGGCGCCTCGAATGAACTTGGCGAGGCGCGCGCCGGGTTCATGGCGGCCAAATGGGGCAGTGTGTTTACGGTGGTGGCCGGCGGATATGCCGCGATCGGGGTGGCCGGTTTATGGGCCGCGCTGTTCCCGCAATTGCGCAAGGCGCGCCATCTCGATGAAGGCGCTGAGGTGTCGCAGGACAAATAGCCTCTCGCATTGCCGGGCGAACTGCCTATTTCTAAAGGCCGAAGAGGAGAGGCCATGGCCGATGCAACCGACCCCGAGCGCAATCGCCTGACGGCGCGGATCGGGCGAACCGCGAAGGTCGGCGCTAACCTGACCGGCACCGGCCTCAGCTTCGCGGCCAATACACTGTTTAGCGGCGAGAAGGGTGATGAGCGGATTGCCAAATCGCTTGCCGCGGCGCTCGGCAAGTCCAAAGGCCCGCTGATGAAAGTCGCGCAAATGGTCTCCACCGTGCCGGATGTGCTGCCGCCTGAATATGCCAATGAGCTTAGCCAGTTGCAGGCCCAAGCGCCCGCTATGGGCTGGCCCTTTGTGAAGCGCCGCATGCGCGCTGAGCTTGGCGCCGACTGGCAGGAGAAGTTTGCCGATTTCGGCAAGGAGGCGGCGCACGCCGCGTCGCTCGGTCAGGTGCACAAGGCGACCACGCATGACGGGCGCGTTGTTGCCTGCAAACTGCAATATCCCGATATGATGAGCGCGGTGGAAAGCGATACCAGCCAGCTGAAAACGCTGCTCGGACTATTCAAGCGGCTCGACGGGTCGGTCGATCCCAACGAAATGGTCGAGGAAATTGTCGACCGTCTGCGTGAGGAACTCGACTATACGCGCGAGGCCAAACATATGGCGCTGTACGGGCATATGCTGGCCGACAAGCCGTTTGTGCAAGTGCCTGAGCCCGTCACGGCGCTCAGCACGGATCGTCTGCTGACCATGACCTGGCTAAGCGGTGAACGGCTGACCGATTATGAAGATGCGCCAGTAGAGGTACGCAATGAGCTTGCCGCCAAACTCTACCAGACCTGGTGGCATCCCTTCATGCGCCAGGCGGTGATCCATGGTGATCCGCATCTTGGAAACTATCAGGTGACCGATGGCGGGCAGGGGATCAACCTGCTCGATTTTGGCTGTGTGCGCATCTTCCCGCCGCGTTTTGTGATTGGTGTGGTTGAGCTGTATCAGGCGCTGTCGCGCAATGATTTTCAGGGCACGTGGGACGCTTATATCAAATGGGGTTTTACCGATCTCAATGCCGAGCTGGTGGAGATATTGAACATTTGGGCGCGGTTTATCTATGGCCCGATCCTGTCCAACCGGGTGCGCAGTGTCGCTGACGGTGTTGCGCCGGGTGAGTATGGCCGCAAGGAAGCCTTTGCTGTGCGCAAGCTGCTGAAAGAAAAGGGCCCGGTGACCATTCCGCGCGAGTTTGTGTTTATGGACCGCGCCGCGATTGGCCTTGGCGCAGCCTATCTGCGCCTGCGCGCAGAGCTGAACTATCATGAAATGTTCGAGGAGAGCATTGATGGCATCAGCCAGGATGGGCTCGCGGCGAGCCAGGCTGAGGCGCTCGATGCGGCGGGGCTTTAGGGCCGGCTGACCTGCGCGCTGGCCCGAATCGCTGCGCGCGCGTACACTCAGTCCATGCCAGACAGCGCGCCCCTTTCAACACGCCCCATCATACGCCAGCTGCCGCCTGATGCGGTGAACCGTATTGCGGCCGGTGAGGTGGTTGAGCGCCCGGCTGCAGCTGTGAAGGAACTGGTGGAAAATGCGCTCGATGCTGGCGCGCGCACGATTGCGGTCAGTATTGAGGGCGGCGGCTTGCGGCGGCTGACGGTGGAGGATGATGGCTG
Source organism: Pseudomonadota bacterium (assembly GCA_039026135.1). Taxonomy (GTDB): domain Bacteria; phylum Pseudomonadota; class Alphaproteobacteria; order Caulobacterales; family Hyphomonadaceae; genus Henriciella. Next base: position 8,385 of record JBCCMX010000090.1, read on the forward strand.
CGGGATGAGCGGCGCTGATATGGTGCTTGCGTTGCAGCGCCATGCGACCTCAAAGCTCGCGCCCGGAGATGATGGCCGGATTGACCTCCTCAACATTCACACAATGGGATTTCGCGGCGAGGCCTTGCCCTCGATTGCGAGTGTCAGCCGTATGGTGGTGACCTCGCGCTGCGCCGACGGCGATGCGGCCGAGCTTGTGATTGAGGCCGGAGAGGTGGATGGCCCAAGGCCTGCGGCTTTTACCGGGCGCGGCGCGACCGGAACACGCATTGATGTGCGTGACCTTTTTCATGCCACCCCTGCGCGGCTGAAATTCATGAAGTCAGAGCGGGCCGAAACCATGGCGGTAACCGATGTGGTCAAACGCCTTGCCATGGCGCGCCCGGATGTCGCCTTCTCGCTTGGAAGCAATGGCCGCAAGACTTTTGCCTATCCCGCGCAGGCCGACACGCCCAATGGGCATCTGGAGCGTCTTGGCGCCATTATGGGGCGGGCGTTTCGCGCCAATGCCCTGGAGATTGAGGCGACGCGCGAAGGCGTGTCCCTGTCCGGTTTTGCCGGGCTGCCGACGCTGAACCGCGGCAATGCCCAGATGCAATATCTGTTCGTCAACGGGCGCCCGGTGAAAGACCGCATGCTTAACGGTGTTATCCGCGCGGCCTATCAGGACTTTCTGGCCCGTGATCGCCACCCCATGGCGGCGCTGTTTGTGTCGCTCGATCCGGAATATGTCGATGTGAATGTACATCCCGCCAAGACGGAAGTGCGGTTTCGCGATGGCGGCAATGTGCGCGGTCTGATCATTGGCGCGCTGCGTCATGCCTTGGCCGGCGCTGGTCACCGCGCGAGCACAACCGTGGC
>JBCCMX010000091.1:0-9237 GCA_039026135.1 Pseudomonadota bacterium
AAATCGCGTATCGCTATGACAAACGCGAATTGCCCAATTATGGCGTCTTCGATGAAGTCCGCGTATTTGATGCGGGCGATGGGCCAGCACGCGCGGTTCCCTTCAAGGGCCTGCATCTTGGCATCGCGATCTGTGAGGATATCTGGTTCGACACGGTGCCTGCCGACCTAAAGGCGGCGGGCGCTGATCTGCTGATCGTGCCGAATGCCTCGCCCTGGCGGCGCACGGTCCAGACAGAGCGCCACACGACCTTTTCGTCCTGGCGCAAGAATGGGCTGCCCTATTTGTTTATAAACCAGGTTGGCGGCCAGGACGAGCTTGTGTTTGATGGGGCAGGCTATGGTGTCGACATTGACGGCACCGAGCATCAGCTGCTCGGCGATTTCGAAACCGGTACGGCCCTTGTCACGTTTGACGGCGCGACCGGGCGTTTCAGCAGTGCGCACGATGCGCGCCTCACATCGGGTTGGGAGGCCGAGTACCGGGCGGCGACGCTAGCGCTCGGCGATTATGTCAACAAGAACCGGTTTCCAGGCGTCGTTCTTGGTCTGTCGGGCGGCATTGATAGCGCGCTGACCGCAGCCATTGCTGTTGATGCGCTAGGCCCAGAGCGTGTGTGGTGTGTGATGATGCCGAGCAAGTATACAAGTTCTGACAGTCTGGAAGATGCCAAAGCGTGCGCGCAGGCGCTTGGCGTGCGCTATGAAGCGATCAATATCGCGCCCGGCATTGGCGGCCTTGATGAGATGCTTGGCGCGACTTTTGAGGACACCGAACCGGACACGACCGAAGAGAATATCCAGTCGCGCCTGCGCGGCCTGACCTTAATGGCGCTGTCCAACAAGTTCGGCCATATGGTTGTGACGACGGGCAATAAGAGCGAGATGGCTGTCGGTTATGCGACGCTATATGGTGATATGTGCGGCGGCTACAATGCGCTGAAGGACTTCTACAAGACGGAGGTCTTTGAGCTGTCGCGCTGGCGCAACCTCAACCATCCGAAAGGGGCCAAGGGACCGGCGGGCGAGGTGATCCCGATGCGCATCATCACAAAACCACCAAGCGCCGAGCTGCGCGAGGATCAGCGCGACGATGACAGTTTGCCGCCTTATGATGTGCTCGATGATATTTTGCGCGGTCTCGTTGATGAGGAACAGAACCTGGATGACATTGTCGGGCGCGGGCATGACGAAGCCACCGTGCGCCGAATTGAGCATCTGCTTTACATCGCCGAGTATAAACGCCGTCAGGCCCCGCCAGGCGTCAAAGTTGGCGGCAAGAATTTTGGCCGCGACCGGCGTTATCCGATTACCAATCGATTTCGAGACAGGTGATGTTTCAGATTTCGCAATTGACCTCGACGCCCCTTTTGCCTTGATACGTTCGATTGGCGTCGCATAGGAGGCGGAGGGAAAGGAGGATGGATCAGCGCATTGCGAGTTTGTGGCTGATCGTGTTCTTCGCCATGGTTTGGCTGCCGCTCGGCCAGCAGGATTTCATGGTCGAGCATTGGATGAAAATCGGCGCCTATGTCGCGCCAATTCTCCTTTTTATGGGCTTTAAGCAACGTGCTGGGTCTGATGCGCGGATCTTTACGGATGTCGCACTGATGGCTTGTGTCTTCGCCGCGTCCTATTTGTGCCATCAGATTGAAGAGCATTGGGTCGATCTGCTCGGGCGAGAGTATCCGCTCTACGACTACCTCAACTCCGTCATTGCCGGCGCGCTGGGAGATGACAAGTATGGTGTTATGACGCCCAGTGCGATCTTTTACGTCAATGCCGGAACGGTTTGGACGATTGCCTTGGTCTCCATCCTTGCCGCGCCGCGCCATGTCTTCCCGGTGATTGCCATGGCAGGCCTGATCTTGGTGAATGGTGTTGCGCACATTATCGCCGCGCTGGTTGGGTTCGAGTACAATTCAGGCCTCGCGACCAGTATCGTTTTGTTTGTACCCCTCAGTGTTCTATTCTTCCGCGCCCTTCTTGCCTCGGGCCAGGCGTCACCAGGACGGATTGGCGCCGGCATTTTATGGGGCTTTGGTGGGCATGTGTTTTTGTTTGGCGGCTTGTTTGCGGCAAACATTTACGGGCTTTTCCCGGTTGTGATCTATTATGGTCTGCTGATTGCCTACGGCGCTTTGCCAATTGTGCTGTTTCGCCCGGCGCGGCTGGCCGCGACTTAAGTCCAGCGCGCCTGGTTGATTTTAGACTCGCATCTAAAAAGCGCGCGACTGGCCTCAATGCGTGCTAAGGGCTATTCTATAGAGACAAAGCAATAGGAGGCCGGTATGCCGCTCGACGATTTTTCATCTGACCAGGACATGCGCGCAATGCTTCAGCGCCAGCGGGCCGCCCATGACATGGCGGGTGCGCCGACGGCGGGCGAACGCATTGATCGGCTTGAGCGCGCGATTGACGTATTGGTGACGAACCGCAAGGCCTTCAATGAGGCCATGAATGCCGACTATGGCCATCGCTCGGCTGATGCCGGGGATCTGACAGACATTGCCGCCTCTATTGGCGCGCTGAAACATGCCAAAGCGAATGTCCGCAAGTGGATGCGCCCCGAGCGCCGCAAGTCACAGGCGCCGCTTGGCCTGCTTGGCGCGTCAAGCCGGGTTGAAAACCAGCCCAAGGGTGTGGTCGGTATTGTCTCGCCCTGGAACTTTCCGGTTAACCTGACATTCAGCCCGCTTGCCGGCATTTTCGCGGCGGGCAACAGGGCGATGGTCAAGCCATCCGAGTTTACCGAGGCGACGTCCGAGCTCATGCGAGAGACCATTGCCGCGGCGTTTGATGAGACAGAGCTGGCTGTGTTCCCCGGCGGGCCTGAGCGCGGTGCGGCCTTTACCAGCCTGCCATTCGATCATCTGATTTTCACGGGTGCAACATCGATTGCCCGACATGTCATGCGCGCGGCAGCTGACAATCTGGTGCCGCTGACGCTGGAGCTTGGCGGCAAGTCGCCGGTCATCCTCGGCCGATCGGCGAATTTCGAAAAGGCGGCCAAGCGGATTATGGCCGGCAAGACGCTGAATGCTGGCCAGATCTGTCTCGCACCAGACTATGCCTTCGCGCCGAATGACAAGCTTGATGAGTTTGTTGGGCATGCCAAAGCATCGGTTGAGGCCATGTACCCGTCCGGTTTGAAGGACAATGACGACTACACCTCCATCGTGAACCAGCGCCACTATGACCGCCTGCAGTCTTATGTGACGGATGCGCGTGAAAAAGGCGCTGAGATCGTTGAGCTCAACCCGACTGGAGACGATTTCTCTCAACAGCAGCACTACAAGATCCCGCCAACACTCGTTCTCAACCCGACCGATGAGATGACCGTGATGCAGGATGAAATTTTCGGTCCGATCCTGCCGATCAAGACGTATCAGGAGACGTCAGAAGCCGTTAGCTACATCAACCAGAATGACCGACCGCTTGGCCTTTACTATTTTGGAGCCGATGCGCGCGAAGAACGCGAGGTCCTGAGGATGACCACATCGGGCGGCGTCACCGTCAATGATGTGATCATGCATGTCGGACAGGAAGACTTGCCCTTTGGTGGCATCGGCCCGTCCGGCATGGGCTCGTATCATGGCTATGAGGGTTTTCTGGAATTCACGCACCGCAAGGCTGTCTACCGGCAGACGGGCAGTGAACTGGTCAAGATGATCCGGCCGCCTTATGGCAACACCTTCCGCAAGCAAATGAACGCGCAGATCAAGAAGTAATCCCGCCCGTGTCGGGGGGCCTTGTTGCGCTTATGGCGGCGCGGTTCTGAACCGCGCGTTCAGGCCTCGTAAACCTTAATCACGCATGCTGCAGAGTTAATGTGTTCTGCCTCGGTTCGGACGCAATTTGTGGAGATGTGTTGTCGCAAATGAGCGCCTTTATCGCCCTTCTGTTTCCAATGGCCACGACAGCTGGCCCTGTCGATGCATCCCTGCGCGCGACCGAGGCGCCGGAGACATTGCGGGCCGCCTTTACGGTGGAGATGATCTCTGACAAGGCCGAGCGGACTTTGCGGTTTGATCCGAGATTGCCCGAGGCTGAGCGCTGGAAACTGATCGACTGGAAAGGCGAAGACAGCGCGCTTGATGAGGCAGCAGCGGCGTGGGGCGCGGAAGCAGCGCCCGATGGGCGATTGTTTCCCGACGATCTGCGCGCCAGTCTCGGCGCCGAGGTGCAGGTCGAAACGCTGGGGCCGGTTTGGCGCGTTGGCTTTCAGCACACGCCCTCTGCCAATGATACCGCGCTTGATGTCTGGGCGACGCAGCGCCTGTCTGCGCTGGCGTGGCTGGAACCGGATGCGGGCCGAATTCTGCGCATCGACTATCACCTGCCGGAACCGGTTCGCGGACCCGATGGCGGGCGCCTGACGCGTTTTGAGCAGTCCTATCTGCTTGAGAGCGAGCCGATCTGGGGCTTGTCCTATATCTCGCAGTTCAAACTGGAATTTGAAGCCAAGGCGGCGTTTCGCACGGTGCGCCAAAGCTATCACGCCACGATAAAGGACGCCGACTTTTTCTTTGCCAGCGTGGATGCCGAAGACCAGTATGTCGAACAGCAGTTTCAGGCTGGCGCCCGGTTCGCAGCGCGCTAAATTCCTGTCTATGACAATTCATATGGTCAAGCTGTGCGTCGGCGCGGACGATGTTGGTGATCTAAAGGCATGGCAACAGACACTGTTGCAGACGGCTGATGCGCCCTACCATCGCACACGCATGGTTCCCAAACGCATGGATGAGCTTGCTGATGGCGGGTCCATCTATTGGGTCATTAAAGGCCTTATCCAGGTGCGACAGAGAATTGTCGCGGTAAACGAGATTGTCGATCGCGGCGGGCGACGCGCCTGCGAACTGGTTTTCGATCCACCATTGATCGGCGTTGAACCTGTCCCGAAGCGTCCGTTTCAGGGCTGGCGCTACCTCAAGCCGGAAGATGCGCCAGCGGATATGAAGGCCGACACGGCCAATGTGCCGGCCGCTTTACGCGCGAAGCTGAAAGACGCGCTGGTCTGGTAAGGTGCTATTTGTAAGCAGCAGCTGCCATTCGCGGATCGGCGGCGCAGGCCAAGCGCGGCTGAGACAGGGTCGCGATCGGCGGCGTCACTTGCCTGACAGAGGCCTGAGAAACCAACTCGGCATCTATGAAGATAACCGCGAGCCGGCGCAGCGCTTCGCGGCGGTCTTCTTGTCGCAGGGTCCGCTCTAGAATGTGGCGCTGGCGCGCCGTCTCGATCTGCATGTCGCGATAGATGCAGGCCAACTCGGCTTTGACCTTGCTGTCATCTGACCAAAGGCTAAGCTGTCCGGCAATTCTGGAAAACTTGTCCAGCTCGATGAAATAGCTCTCTTTCAGCGACGGCGCGGCGCCATGATCGATCTGGTAGATCATCAGCGTTGTCAGATCATAGAGCGCGCCCGCGCGGTGGCCCCAGTCTTTGGCCAGACCCGACGAGGCCGCGGCGCTGGATGGCAGCAGCACGAGTGCAAGCAGACTGATTAGGCGTTTCATAGTGGCACGACCCTTCCGATTCCTGACTTTTCTGGCGCAACAATTATGCCGCGTGCGTTGACACCGCGCCGCACAGGCGCTAACGGCGCCGCCATGAACGTGGCTTTGCATCACCACCTTCAACATATCTGACGCGCCTTGCAGGAGGCGCGAACCGGACCGGTGTGCCTCTAAGTTCCCAGCATTGAACCTGAAAGCCTGAAGCCCACCGTGCCGAGACCTTGCCGGGTCGTCTAATGGCAGGACTGCGGGTTTTGAGCTCGTCAATGCTGGTTCGAATCCAGCTCCGGCAACCACACTTCACACTCAACGCGGCTTCGTCTAAGCGGAGCGCAGATGAAAAGAGGCTGATCTTATGGGCAAAAAAGGGCCGAAACCGATTGATCTGGCGCGCAAGCCGCGCGGGCTGCCGGATAAGCGCGAGGCATTGATTCATGCCGAGCAGGCCATGCTGGAGCAGATCACATCTGTCTATCGCCGCTGGGGGTTTGAGGCGCTGGAAACCGGCGCCCTCGAATATGCTGATGCGCTGGGCAAATTTTTGCCCGATCAGGACCGGCCGAATGCAGGCGTGTTTGCCGTGCAGGATGATGATGAGCAGTGGCTGAGCCTGCGCTACGATTTGACCGCGCCATTGGCAAGGTTCGCGGCGGAAAACTGGCAGACGTTGGCCAAACCGTTTCGCCGCTATGCTGCCGGGCCTGTCTGGCGCAATGAGAAGCCTGGGCCAGGCCGGTTCAGGGAATTCCTGCAATGCGATGCCGACACGGTTGGGGCCGCCGGTCCCCATGCCGACGCGGAGATGATCGCGATGGCCGCAGAAGCCATGCGTGCGGCTGGGGCGCAGAACGGTGAGTTTACTGTTCGCGTAAACACGCGCCGTCTTTTGAATGCGGTGCTGGACGGTGTCGGGGCCAATGATGATGGCGCGCGGCTGACTATTTTGCGGGCGCTCGACAAGCTCGACAAGTTTGGCACAGATGGGGTGGCCGACCTTTTGGGGCCGGGCCGGATGGATGAGAGCGGCGACTTCACCAATGGGGCAGGGCTCGATGCCGGCGCGGTCAAGGCGGTTCTGGCTTTTGCCGAGGCGGGCCGTGCGACGCGCGGCGACACGCTCGAAGCGCTGGGCAATGCGGTCGGGAGCAGCGAACAGGCACGCGATGGCTTGGCTGAACTTGAGGCGATCACGCGCGCACTGGCCGCTTTTGGCACGCCGGAAGAAGATGTCGTGTTTGATCCGTCCGTTGTGCGCGGCCTTGAATATTATACCGGGCCGGTCTTCGAGGCAGAGCTATTGAAGGAGACCGTTGATGAAACTGGCCAGAGCGTTCGGATCGGATCGGTTGGCGGCGGCGGGCGTTATGATGACCTCGTCGCCCGGTTCACTGGTCAGACCGTACCGGCCACAGGATTCTCAGTCGGGGTCAGTCGGCTGGCTGCCGCGTTTGCCATTTCTGGCGAGATTGGCGCGCTGAACGGACCTATCGTCGTGCTGAACCTTGACCGCGACGATCCAAGCGTTGCCTTGCAGCTTGCCGCCGAACTGCGCGCAAACGGCCTGCGAGCAGAGGCCTATATGGGCAGCTCCGGTATGCGACCTCAAATGAAGTATGCCGACCGCCGCGGTGCCCCGGCGGTTGTCATGGCCGGCGAGGATGAGCTGGCCAAAGGCGTGGTGACGATAAAGGACTTGAAGGTGGGCGCCGCCGAAGCTGCGGCGATCGAATCAAACCAGGAATACCGCGAAGCGCGTCCGGGTCAGTTCGAAGCCCCGCGCGCGGATATGGTTGCTCGCGTGCGTGAGATTGTGGAGGCAGATCAATGAGTGCGATGGATGTTCTCAAGGCGCTTGGCGGATCGCCGGCGGCACCGCCGATCACACTGCCGGCGTCCATTCCGCTGGAACTGTCCGGTGAGGCGGTACGCGGACGCATCTGCATTTTCAACGACGCCGACGGGCGCGAATGGGCGCTGCGACCAGATCTTACCCTGCCGGTCGCGCGCGATGAGATTGACAGTCGGCGCGCCGGCCTCGCAGAGCCGAGCAGTCGATACTATCACGGCCCTGTATTTCGTCTGCCGAACCGGCCGTCGGATCCGGTCGAATTTGACCAGATGGGCATGGAGCGATTTGGCGCCCCAAGTACCCCCGAGACCGATCTTTCAGTTTTCTCTGCAATCTGTTCGGCATGTTCTGCTGAAGGTGTCAGCGAGGGCACGGCGCGGTTTGGTGACTTGTCGGTCTTTCCCGCTTTTGTCGACGCGCTTGGTCTGTCTGATGAGATTACGGCTGGGCTGAAGCGGGCCTTTCGACAGGAGGGGGGGGTGCGTGCTTTCCTTGAGGCTGAGCGCGGGGGTGCGGTGTCGGGTCTGTCCAAGCGTATGCAGGGCATGGCACGCGAAGACGTGGCGGCCTTTGTCGACGACATCTTTGCGATCACCGGTATTCGCCCGGTCGGCGAACGCTCTGGCGATGACATTATTGATCGCTTGCATGAGCGCGCGCAGGCTGCCGCAGGGGCGGAGGTATCCGACAGCGAACGCACACTTTTGAACACGGTGCTGGATGTTGACGTACCGGTCTTTGAGGTGGCCGAGAGTTTTGCCCGCCTGGCCAGCGAGTCGAAGCTGGACGGGCTCGACCCCTTGCTTGAGCGCCTGACGGTTCTAACCGATGGTTTGAGGGACGCCGAGCTTTCCGCGTTCACCGGCACTGGCCGATTCGCCACACGATTTGGCCGGCGCTTTACCTATTATGATGGTTTTGTATTCGAGATCGCCGCAAGCGAAGCACTGGCTGAAGAGGGCCAACCCTTTGCGGCTGGCGGGCGATACGATCGATTGCTGTCGGACCTGTCTGGCGGCGAGGTCTCCGCCTCTGCGATTGGCGGTGTCATTATTCCTTACCGGTTGCAAGCAGCCCTTGGAGGTGTCTCATGACCCGGCTTAGCATCGCGATCCCGTCAAAGGGACGACTGAAGGAGAATGCGGAATCGTGGCTGGCGGCGAGCGGGTTTAAACTGCGCCAGGTTGGCGGCGGGCGCGGATACCGCGCCGAGCTGAAGGGGCTGCCCGACACGGATGTGATGTTGCTGTCGGCGCGCGAGATTGCCGAGGAGTTGATCGCCGGCAATCTGCATGTTGGCGTGACAGGTGAAGACCTTATCCATGACCTCTCCAACGATGTCGACCGTGACACCGAGGTGCTCAAGCGTCTAGGGTTTGGCGGCGCGGATGTGATTGTGGCAGTCCCGGCGGCCTGGCTTGATGTCGATACGATGTCAGACCTTGAAGCGGCCGGCGCGCAGTTCCGCGAACGACACGGCCGGCGCATGCGGGTCGCGACGAAGTATCTTCGTTTGACCCGCCGCTTCTTTGCCGCGCGTGCGGTTGGAGAGTATCGTCTGGTAGAAAGTGCAGGGGCAACTGAAGCGGCTCCAGCGGCGGGCACGGCGGAGGTCATTGTCGACATCACATCGACCGGGGCCACGCTTAAAGCCAATGATCTGAAGATCCTGTCCGATGGTGTAATTCTCAAAAGCCAGGCCGGTCTGATCGGCTCAAGGCAGGCGAGCTGGAGCGAGGATGCCTTGTCCAGTTTGCGCGTTTTGCTGGACGGTGTTGAGGCGAGTGCGCAGGCCGCCGCGATGGCCGTTCTGCAGACGACCAAGCCCGTCCCTGAGTCGCTGATCAAGGATCTTGATCTGACACTGTTGGC
>JBCCMX010000092.1:0-9177 GCA_039026135.1 Pseudomonadota bacterium
TTCAGATTTTCATTTCGGAAACACTGCGTGATCGCGACCTCTGGGACGCGTGATGACGGACCTGTTTCAGGAGCCAGAGGATGCGACGCCGCTCGAGCCGGAAGAACGCGAAGGCCTTCGGCTGACATGGGTGACAACGCGCGCTGATCTCAATATTGCAGAGCAGGACAATATCGACAAAGGCGCAGCCTGGGCTTTTCGCGCGCGCAAACCCGACCTGATGACCGTCGATTTTGTGCTGCAGCTTCACAAACGGATGTTTGGGGATGTCTGGTCATGGGCAGGGCATTATCGCCGAACCGAGCGCAATATCGGTATCGCGCCGCACATGATCGGCGTCCAGACAAGCCAGCTTATGGGAGATGCGGCTTACTGGATCGAGCATCAAACCTATGAGCCTACAGAACTTGCCGTGCGCCTACATCACCGGCTGGTATATATTCATCCATTCCCGAACGGAAATGGACGTCACGCGCGGATGATGGCTGATCTTGTCCTGCGCCGCTTAAGAGCGCCCAGTCTGTCCTGGGGCGGCGGATCGCTCGCCGACCTGAATGAATTGCGGCGCGCTTATGTGGACGCTTTGCGTCTGGCTGACCGAGAAGACTATGACGCCTTGATCGCGTTCTCCCGCTCATAGATCGACATGAGACCTCTGGGCGGGCTTGTGGCTTGCCAGCCGCGCCTGCACCCGTTTGATACGTTCTGTGCGGGCCTCCAGCTCAGCTTCCAAGCGCTCGAAGATCGGCCAGTATTTGTAACCGTAAAGATCGATCATCTTTGCGGCGATGGTTAGCGCGTCTTCGAGGTCCCGGTCACTGACAGACATGGCAGGAGTCTACTTGGAGCGGTTCCAGACCATGACGCCGGTGCCTTCGCTTTCGTTCTCGAAGAAAGCGGCGCGCATGGGACCAGCAAAACTCGGATCATCAAGCTTCACAGCGAGATACGGTGTTTCGCCATCTTTGCTTTCCTGACGCCAGGCTGCGCCGAGTTCCGCGCCGCCAGCATAGAGGCGGAAATCCGGTGCGCTATCGCTGGCCTTGTCCGCGTTCGGAACAAGCTGGGCTTTGACGTTGATGGTCATGGTGCGGATGGTGCCGGTATAGCTCCCGTCCTTTGCGGTGAAGGTTCCAATCTGTGCCATGAGTCTAATCTCCTTTATTGGCGTGGAGGGCGCGGCGCGCCCGTTTGAACCCGGCATCAGAGCCGAGAAAACTTTCGAGCATGGCCGGGATTAGCGCTTCGGGCTTTTCCTCCGCGCCATAGGTCTCTCGATAGATTTCCGAGTAGTCGCTCAGCGCTGCGGCGAGGTCGGGATCAACGGATATGCTCATGCGCACCGGCGTGCGGTCAGGGAGTTTGTTGAGGCGAAGGGACATTGGGATTGCTCCTGATTAGTGAGGTCTGAGAATGAGATCGCGGGTGACGACCACGCGCACAGGCCAGCCCGGGCGCACGCGGATGGTTGGCTGGATGCCGAGATTGCGTTCGACGACGCGCTGACCGGCCTGGTTCACGGTATCGGTTGTGCCGCGCCGGATGGCGCGTTCGAGGTCGCCGTCACCGTCGGAGCCAAGTTCCGCGCCGATGCCGAGAATGGTCGCCAATCCAGCCGCGACGAACACACGGTCCCAATGGTGATCGGTTCTGTCTGAGAGGCCTGCAAAGCCTTGGGCATCCGCGCCGGGCGCTGAGATTACGATGGATGCGCCATCGGGGAAGATGATCCGATCCCAGGTGACGAGCGCGCGGTCCTGCCCAAAGGAGACTTCCGACTGGTAGCGCCCGATCAGGCGGGAGCCTTGCGGGATCAGAACATATTGGCCGGTGGCCGTATCATAGACCGGTTGGGTCACCTGGGCGACGATGGTTCCAGGCAGGTCTGAATTTATGCCCGTGACAAGTGAGGCCGGGATCAGCGTGCCCGCCATGACCTGATACGGCGAGGCCGGATCTTCGACGCGGTGGGGATTGTAGATGCCGCTGCCAGCTGCTTCACCGGCAAAGGCCAGCTTGCGGTCCTGCAGATTGCTGTCAGCTGGCTGGGCAAAGCCGGTTGGCGCGCCTTGCGGCAGAGCCGCGAGCGCCAGAAGCTCTGAACCAAGATCAAGCGCCGGGTCGCGGTAGGGTGTGCGTGCGTCGGCGACGCTCGCGCTTCCCGTCTCGGACTGTAGCCGGAAGAAGACCGGCGCGCGGGCGGCTTCCTCTGCTATGGCCGCTTCGCGCAGGCGTTGGGCCCGCTCGGCTTCATCGACCGGGTTTGGGCGGAAATCGTCCTCAAACCGTGTGACATATTCCGGCTCAATGCCGAGACCCCGTTCGGCGGCGAGCACCGTTGCGCCAAGGTCTCCTGCCAGTGGCGGTCCAAGCCGCGCTGCCGGTTCGGGGCGGACGTCGCCATAGCCTGCGGGCAAGGCCGACAGGCCATCCGGCGTGCGCTTGTTGGTGACGTTGTAGAGCTCGCGGCGCTCGCTGGGATCAGTCACCGTGGGTGGCTTCAAGGCAATGCTGGCAGCGGCGAACAAGCCGAGCGCGCCAAGGCCTGCGCCCACCAACAAAACCTTGCGATTGATCCGTGTGACGGGTTTCGGGCTGGAGCGGATTTTCAGCCGCTCGGCATGTTCGTCAAAAGGGATGGGCTCAGTCATCGCCTCAGCCCCCGAAAATCGTAGCCAGCGGTGAGCGGCGTTCCTGGCGGGCGATGCGAACGACGGTCTGATTGCGTTCGCCAAGGCGCAACTCTGCGGCCCGGAACAGGCGGTCAACGACATAATAGTTTCCGCGCACGCGGTAGTTCACCAGCTCTGCGTCGCCATCATCGCCGAGGACGAAGAGCGGCGGCATGTCAGTAGTGGCAATGTCTTCTGGCATCTGGATGAAGACCTGTCGTCCATCATCGAAGACGCGCACCGGTTTCCAGGCTGGGCTATCGCCCGACATGCGGTAATCGAAGTTCAGGCCTTCCAGCGTCAGGCCGCGCTCAATGGAGCCAGCTTCGCGGGCAATGGCGCGGTCATTCCGAGCCGTGAGGCCTGCCAGCTCGTCGGCGGGGTAGCGCCAAGACAGGGCGGCCATGTATCCGCCCTCCACGCTTTCCAGTTCCAAATGATAGGTCCGCCGGTTGGTGGCGATCATCAGATTGGTGCGAATACCTGCGCTGATCGGTTTGACCAGAACATGCGCGCGGGAGGTGATGCCTGCACCGGAGACTGTATCGCCGACGACCCAGCGCACTGTGTCGCCTGCCGAAACAGACACCAGCTCTTCGCCGGGTTGCAAGGCAATATCGCTGACCTGGCCGGGACTGGCATAGAGCCGGTAAAGCGCGCCTTGCGTATACGGATAAACTTGGATCGCGTTCACATAGCCATCGACGGAGGGCTCTATCAGGGCGCTTTGACGGCCTTGGCGGATAGCCTCACTTGGTGGCACGGCCTCGCGTGAAACCGTGCGCGTGTAGCGCCGGGTCACGCTGCCATCCGGGTTCGTGGTGACAGATGCGCCGACCGGCATCATCTGGCCCGGCAATGGCAAGGCGACGGCGGTTTCGACAATCTCGACCGGGCGATCGTAATCGTCTTCGATGGGCGTTGCCGCAACGAAGGCGTTCGGGTCGATTGGGTCCAGTTCAGTGGTAGCGCAGGCCGTGGTGAGGGCGAGCGCAGAGGTGGCAAGAAGCAAACGAAGCATGGGGATCATTCTCCTGTGACGAGGTCCTGACCCCAATTGAGGCTGTGGACGTAGAGGCCGAGGGGGTTGGCGCGCAGGGTTTCTGCGTCGGTCGGCGGTTGGGTGATGATGTTGAACAGGCCGGTATAGCGCTCGGCTTTTACGAGCGCGCCGCTCTCATAGGTCTTCTCGATCCAGCGGGCCTGGAAACTGTTATCAGAGACGCGCACGACGCTGACGACATCCACCGTGCGGGACTTCCGGCCCACATCGGCGAACGGATCATTGGCGGAGGCATATTCGTTCAGTGTCGTTGAGGCTTCCGAGGTGACATAATCATAGGCCTTCAGCCAATTGTCACGCACGACGACCGGATCAATCGACAGCCCGCGCACGCGCTGGATGAAGTTTGCCAGATGATGCGCAATCTGAGCATCGCTGGCTGTGTAGCGTTCCGTAGCCGGGGCGACCGCGCGGGCGGCTCCTGTCTCGTCAACTTCAACGACATATGGCGTGACAGTCGAGATTGTGGACCGCCAGATCAGCGCGGCAGAGGTGAAGAAGCAGAGCGTCAGGCATCCGAGCGCCATAAGCCGCCAGTTCTTCGACTGGACGCGCGCGGAACCGATGCGGTCGTCCCAGACTTGTCCTGCCTTCTGATAGGGCGTTTCAGGGAACGGGCTTGGCCCATAGCTGGTGGAAGAGCGTTTGAAGGCCATCTTTAATCGTCCTTGTCATTGAGTTGAGGTGCCGCGCCAGAAGACCCGCGGTCACCGTCGCGCAGGGAATGGGCAGCGACCTGTCCGGCCTGGCTTGCGCCTTGCCGGGCCTGCATCCGGCGCGCCCAACCGGGGCTTGAGGATGAGCCGCCTGAAGATGTGGAACTGCCAGACCCACCAGACCCGCCGGTTGAGCGCCATGCGCCCTGACTGCCACGTTGGTAGGCTTCGCGCATGGATGCGGCCGGGCGGCTGGTTGTGCGCGCCATGGCGCCAGCGCCCGCGCGGGCAACACCGGCCACGCCAGCAGCAACAGCGCCAACGCCGGTTGCGCCAGACGCGACTGCGCCCATTGTATAGGAGGTGCGTGCCGCGCCTGCCATAGAAGCGCCGGCTTTGACCGCTGAGGAGGCTCCACTTGCCGCCCCGCCAATCGCTGCGCGTCCGCCAGCTCCGGCCATATAGGTTCCGGCGGCGACACCGGCAGTTGCGCCCGCCGCAGAGCCTGCGCCAAGCTGCGGCGCGCCGGTGATCAGCCCCGAAGCGATGCCGGGCGCAAAGATGCCCATCCAGAAAAAGACAATCGCGGCCAGCACCGTGCCCATGACCTGCGCAAGGGTAATGTCATCGCCGGTGCGAAAGGCGTCCGTGACCGAGCCAAACAGGGTTGAGCCGATGCCGATGATCACCGCCAGCACCATCAGCTTGATGCCCGAAGTGATGACATTGCCCAGGACACGCTCAGCCAGGAAGGTCGTCTTGTTCCACAAGGCAAACGGCACCAGCACAAACCCGGCCAGCGTGGTCAGTTTGAATTCCAGAATGGTGATGAAGAGCTGTACCGCGAGCACGAAGAAAGCGACCATGATAATCGCCCAGGCAATGAACATGACCGCGATCATGATGAAGTTATGAAAGAAGGAGATCGGCCCCAGCATGTCGGAGATTTCAGCGAGCAGAGGGCTGGCCGCATCAAAGCCGACACTGGCGATGAAGCCGGGACGCAGCAGATCATCTGCCGTCATTGTGCCGCCCGCTGCCGTCACACCCAGCTGCGCAAAGCTGTCGAACACGATATTGGCGAGGAGTGAGAAGTTGCCGATGATGAAGGCAAAGAAGCCGACATAGAGCACCTTCTTGAGCAGGCTGGCGATCACATCATTGTTCTGGCTGAGCGCCCAGAACAGGCCTGCCAGCGTGATGTCGATCGCGATCAGCGTGGTGGTCAGATAAGCGACATCCCCCGCCAGCAGACCGAACCCGCTATCGATATAGGCGATGAACGTCGCCAGGAAGGTGTCGATCACGTCCATTACTCTGACGCCCCAAGAAAGCTGCGCGTCCGTGCACGGCCACGTTCGGCTTCAGCCAGCTGGCGGGCGCGTTCCAGCGCTTCGGCGCGGTAATGCGAGGCCATCATGCTTTCGATCTGCATGAGCTGCTGAGTCTGGAGGGCTTTGATCTGATTGCCCGCCTGCAGTACCTGAAGGTTGCCAACGGCGGATTGGCTGTCGCCGATAAGCCGGTCGAGGCTTTCGCTATCAGCGCGTGCTGACGAGACCACCTCAGCGGTGACCATCAGGCTTTCACGATAGGCTGTGCGGGACTGGCGCCAGCGCGTGCGGGCCTCTTCCACCAGCACTTCATGTTCAGGCGGTGTCTCGCCGTATTCTTCTGGGTAGATCACTTCATAGTCGCGTTCGATTTCTTCGACGCCATAGCCGATGCCTTCGGCTTCGCGCATGAGATCATCGATGCGGCGCATACGTCTGAGAATGTCATCGGCGATGCTGTCAGGCAGTGTTTCGAGATCACGGGCCATGTTCTCCAGCATTTCGATCTCATGGGTCAGCTGCTGGATCTGGTTGTTGATTTCCTGCAGTGCGCGCACCGCCTGGTAGATGTTCTGGATATGATTGGCCGGGTCATAGACGGTCCACTGGGCACTCGCAGGCGGTGCAGTGATCACCGACAGCGGCAGGGCGCAGAGTGCGGCAGACAGCAAAAGGTGTTTCATCGGTGTGGCTCCTATTCTGCGGCTATGGCGTGGGTGGGTGGAAATGGTTCGGACACATCCGGTCCGAGACCAGGCCAGCGGGTCAAAAGGTCAGCGGCCCAGGGCAGGCCTTTCTCGTGGAGCCAGCAGGTAGCGAAGTCATCACCTTCGGTTTCGGCCCAGATACGTTCGAGCAACGCCTGATCTTCCGGCGCGCTTGCGCCGCAGATCGAGAGTGCTATGGGCCCGAGGCCAAGTTCGAAGACCCGGCAGCCAAGCGGCGACTGATAGTAATAGTCGCGCTTGGGCGTCGCCCGGCTGATCAGCTCGATCTGGCGATTGTTCAGTCCAAAGCGCTCATAAGTGTCTTTCGATTGCGGTTCCTGCGCACGTTCATTCGGTAGGAAGATCCGTGTGGGGCAAGATTCGACCAAAGCAGGGGCGATGGAGCTGTTGGCAATATCGGCAAGCGATTGCGTCGCGAACACGACGGAGACGTTTTTCTTGCGCAGGGTTTTCAGCCATTCACGGATGCGCGCGGCAAACATGGGGTCATCGAGAAAGAGCCAGGCTTCATCAAGAATGAGGAGTGTCGGATTGCCGGTGAACCGCGCTTCAAGCCGGTGAAAGAGATAGGTGATGACCGGTGCGACCGCGCCCTTGGCGTGCATCAAGTCTTCCATCTCGAAACAGACCGTATCGGCGAGCGTGAGACTTTCATGGTCTGCGTCCAGAAGCCGTCCAAGCGGCCCTTCCAGTGTGAACGGATGCAGCGCTGATTTGAGCGTCTCGTCCTGTAGCATGAGGGTTAGGCCGGTTAGTGTGCGTTCGACTTCCGGTGCGCTGGCAAGTGACTGCACCGCGTCCCAGAGACTGGCTTTCAGGTCTGGCGTCATTGCAACGCCTTCATTCGTGCAAAGACCTGCCAGCCAATCGGCGGCAAAGCTGGCACCACTCTCGGTGTCTATATTTTTCAGTGGCTGAAGGCTGGGACGGTCCGACCCGCCAAGATCGACATGCTGGCCGTTCATGGCGAGGGTTGCAGCACGGGCCGAGTTCCCCTTGTCGAAGATAAAGACCTGTGCCCCCTTATATCGCTGCCATTGCATCGCGATCAGGGAAAGCAAGACCGATTTGCCCGCGCCGGTTGGGCCCACAATAAGTGTATGCCCGACATCGCCGATATGGAGGTTTAGACGAAAGGGCGTCGTGCCATCGGTCTGGGCCTGGATCAACGCGGGAGCTTGCAAGTGCCGGTTGGTCTCCTCACCCGCCCAGACCGCCGACAGCGGCACCATATGCGCAAGATTCAGCGTGTGCAGAATGGGCTGGCGGACATTGGCGTAAGGGTGACCGGGCAGTGAGCCAAGCCAGGCGTCTACCGCGTTGAGCGTTTCGCGGATGGCCGTGAAGCCGCGTCCATTGATGATGCGTTCGGCCACGCGGATATGCTCATCCACCGCGCGCTGGTCTTCATCAGCGACCGTTATCGTTGTGGTGACATAGCCATATGAGACGAGGTCTGAGCCAAGCTCCTGAAGCGCAGCATCGGCGTCGGCGGCTTTGTTGTCGGCATCATTGTCGACGAGCGCCGCCTGTTCGTTGAACATGGTTTCGCGCAGCACCGCGCCGATGGATTTGCGCTTGGCGAACCAGTGGCGGCGCTTCTTGCCAAGCACTTTCTCGGCTTCTGCTTTGTCCATGGCAATGAACCGCGTCGCCCATCGATAGGCAAAGCCCTGCCGGTTTAACTCATCCAGAATGCCGGGCAGTGTCGAAGCCGGGAATCCGAGAATGGTAAGTGTACGAAGGTGCGCCTTGCCGATCATGGGCTCCAGGCCACCCGCAAAAGGCTCATCGGCAAGCACGGCATCGAGAAAGACCGGGAGTTCCGGCGCCACCACGGGGTGGCGTTTGGTCGAAATGGTCGAGTGTAGGTAAGTCAGCGTCTCGTCATCGCTCAGGCGGTCAAGTTCCGCGAGACAGGTTGTGAGCAGGTCAAACACGCGGGCGGCGTGTTGTTGAAATGTCTCCAGCCGGTGCCGCCAGGTCGCGGCGTCCTCGGTTTCGGCGCGGGTGATGAGAGCTTTTTCGGCGCGGCCCGATGCATCGGCGGGCGGCAGCCAGAGCAGGGTCAGATAGTAAGAACTCTCATATCTCGCCCCGGCTTCATCAGCCTGCAGCGCGCGCTCCTGATCAACGAGCCAGGACGCAGCATCGGGAAAGTCGCAGATCGGATAATCATGCACTTCGCTGCGTTGGGCTTCAAAGAACAAAGCCCACCCAGAACCAAACCGGCGTAGCACATTATTCACGCGGGCATTGATCGCCACGAGTTCCGCGTCGGTGGAGCTTTCCAGATCAGGTCCGCGATAGCGAAACGTCGTCTGAAAGCTGCCATCCTTGTTAAGCACCACACCAGGAGCAACGAGACAGGCCCAAGGCAAATAGTCGGCGAGCAAGGTCGGCGTCTGAGAGAATTCGCGCAAGTTTAGCATTTCAGATGCTCCTTGTGGCGGGTCGAGCGGCTCGCAACGGCCATGAACTCGGGGTCAGATCGCGCCATGAAGACCGCCGCTGAATGTCCCAGCACCCAAAGCAGGAGGCCCGGTATCCAGAGGCGAAGACCCAGGGCCAAAGCTGCTGCCAGGGTCCCGATGGCGATAGCGGCCGCGCGCGGCGCACCTGCCATCAGGATGGGCTCGGTCAGCGAGCGATGCAGCGGGATTTCATAGCCCTCAGTCATTAGATCAGCGCTCCGCCGCCAAAGCTGAAAAAGGTCAGGAAGAA
>JBCCMX010000093.1:0-9069 GCA_039026135.1 Pseudomonadota bacterium
AAAGGTTTCGGCAACAATTTGCTGATTGAAGATCTCGATTTCAAACTGCCGCCCGGCGGGATTGTCGGGGTCATCGGCCCGAATGGCGCGGGCAAGTCTACACTGTTCAAGATGATCCTCGATCAGGAACAGCCCGATGCCGGCACGCTGGAGCTCGGCGAGACCGTCAAGCTTGGCTATGTCGATCAGAGCCGCAACAAGCTTGATGACAAGAAAAACGTCTGGGAAGAGATTTCTGACGGGCTGGATGTAATCAGGCTTGGCAGCGTGGAGATGAATTCCCGCGCCTATGTCAGCGCCTTCAATTTCAAGAAAACCGATCAGCAAAAGCCGGTCGGCAAGCTGTCCGGCGGGGAGCGCAACCGCGTGCACCTCGCCAAGATGCTGAAAGAGGGCGGGAACCTTTTGCTGCTTGACGAACCGACCAATGATCTTGATGTCGAGACATTGCAGGCGCTCGAAGATGGTCTCGACAATTTTCCAGGCTGCGCGGTGGTGATCAGCCACGATCGCTGGTTCCTTGACCGTATGGCGACGCATATTCTCGCTTTTGAGGGCGACAGTCATGTCGAATGGTTTGAGGGCGATTTCTCATCTTATCTTGAAGACAAGAAACGCCGCCTTGGCCCTGAAGCGGTTGAACCCAAACGGGTCAAGTTCAAGAAGTTCGCGCGTTGAGCGGGCGGCGCCTTACGTCTTGAGGCGACAAAAAGACGGCCCGTCACGCCGAGGGGAGGGTGCATGACGGGCCAGGCTGCCCTCTGAGGTCGTCGGGCAGGTATGCGTCCAGAAAACTTGAACGGCATTGGTCAAACGTGACAATGACGCCCTTCCGTCGCGCGTTGGCGCAATATAACAAGAGTTTAATCTGCCGGGGCGGCCGTGGTGCTTGGCGCGAGTGGTGGCAGGAGAGCAAGCGCGGCAATGGCGCACAGGAAAATTGCGCTGACAGCGCCAGCGAGAACTGGCAGACCATAAGAGATCAGCGGCGCCAGCAGCGCCGTGCCGCCTGCTGCTATCAGAAGAATACCCAGAATGGTCAGCGAGCTTGCCCGGTCATCATCGCCGCCTGAGGCCAGCATCGCGCGCAGGAAACCCGGCGGTCCGCGCAGGCCAAGCCCAGCATTGACGGGCAGGAAAAGCGGGGCAAGCCAGATCGGATCGATCGGGAATGATAGCGCGACAAGAAACAGCACGCATGCGCCGATTGTGGCCATCCATGTGCCCAGCCAGATTGTCCATTCGGCGCCGTACCGGTCGACGACACGCCCGGCGATATTCGACATGATAATAAAGCCGCTAATGCCGATGATCTGCATGGTGATGAAGTCGCCAATCGTCCCGTCCATTGTGTTGACGATCACGGCCGGGGCGCCAAACACAAAGACCAGAAGGCCGCCCACAATACAGGCCTGGCTGAACCCATAGCGCAAAAAGACAGGCGAGCTCAGCAGCTTGAAATAACTGCCCGCTTTTGCCGATGCCGCGCTTGGCGGCAACAGGTCGCCGGCCAGCACAAAGGTCGCAACCAGGGCTAGCGACAGAACCGCAGTGACATTGAAAGACAGTGTCCATCCGCCAAGCGCGAGCAGCCAGATGCCGGCCACGGGGGCAAGCGCAGGGGTGAGGGACTCAATGCTGGCAAGCGCGCCAATCGCCTTTGTCGCGCCGCGCTCATCAAACAGGGCTTTGATAATACCCGGCGCGAATACGGCCGGCGCTGCTGATGACACGCCTTGCACAAAGCGCAGGCCGATCAGCGCCTCGATTGTCGGTGACAGCGCGGCAATGCCCGAGCAGATGGCAAAGACAAACATGCCCCAGATCAGGCTCTTGCGGCGTCCGATCCGCGCGCCGAGCGCACCAAACAGGAGGAGGCCGAGAGCTGAGCCCCCTGTATAGGCGGCGATCACAAGTTGCGCGAGCGCAACATCTCCGCCGAGCAAGTCGGGCAGGTCCGGTATGGCCGGCAGAACAAGGTCAATGCCCGACAGGCCAAGCACTGTGCCCGTCACCAAAAGGGCACATGCGATCAGAGGGCGTCTCGGTGTTGTCATCTCGGCTCGATCAGGTCCCACAAATTGCCCCATGGGTCACTGAAGACCGCCACTGTTCCATAGGGTTCGTATCGTGGCTGTTCGCTGAATCGCACGCCATTGTCCAGCATCGCGGCATGGTCGCGCGCAAAATCATCGGTCTGGAGGAAAAAACCGACGCGCCCGCTTGTTTGTTTGCCAATCGCTGCGGTTTGTCCCGGCGTATCTGCAACGGCGAGCACAAGGGCGGTCTGCGCACCCTTCGGTGCCACGCGTACCCAGCGTTTGGTCTCGCTGAGCTCGGTGTCTTCAAGCAGCTCAAAGCCGAGCTTGCCGACATAGAACGCAATGCCTGCATCATAGTCCGGCACAAGCAGGGTGATAGCGGCGAGGGCTTGGGGCATGGGCTTCATCTGCGATCCTCTACTCAATCCGGCCGCGGAATGTCAGGGAAAATGATGCGTCGGGCTGGATCGAGCCGGCCAGCATCAGGCCTTTCGGCGCAAAACAGATATGGCGCACACTCGCATCATACCCCGCCGCTGGCGCATAGGTGCAGTCAGACATTTGCGTGGGCTTGGCAGCGGCGCTGGAAAAGCCAAGATCGCCGGCCTCATCGAATGTGAGCCCGGACGACATGGCATCAAACGCAATCACGCCGGTTTCCGGGCCGCCATCATCAATGTCGCCATTATAGAATGAGACTTCGCTGGCCAGCGTATCGACCAGAAACAGCGTATCATCATCAATCGGCGCGGTGCCTGCATTCTCAACCGTCAGTGCATAGAGAACATCACTGCCCGGCACAGCGAAGGGGCTGGTGGACCCCGGCGCAACAGTGATCGATTTTTGCGCGTCGAGTGCGGCGGTCTGATTGTTCTGAAACACGCCATAATAGACTTCCTCTGTCGTATGACCGCGGCTGGAATCGCCGGCGACGGTTTCCTCATCAATCGCCAGGTTGATCTGATTGTTCGGCAAGGGATCGGCGCCATAAAGCACGGCCCAGCCGCCTTGCCCGCCATCCAGGGCGGCAATTGTTGCCACGCCAGTGTCAAAATCGCCTGAGACCGCATATGTCTGCGGTGGAGTATTGCCGACACCTCTGACTGTATCGGCGCCGCGCGCAAAGGCATAAGTTACATCATTGACCGACCCGGTGCCCGGTTCGGTAATGATAAAACCCAGCGTCTCGTCCAGACGGGTATCATTGATCTGACCGATTTGCTTGGTCACACAGATCGCCGCCACCGTGGCCGGTGTGTTGCGATTGTTGCAATTGCTCGACGTGAACGTGCTGGCCTGGGCATCATTGAAGCTCATCACCTGGCCGAGGACGACAAGGCTGGCATGCCCGCCGGTCACCAGGCTTGTGACATTGGTATAATTCCCGGCGCCAAAGCCAATCGCCTGGCCTGCTGTCGCGGTTGAAATCACTGTGCGCGCTTCGATCACGCGGCCGTCAGAGAGTGTATTGACCCCTTCATCCGCAATCAGACAGTGGACATCAGAAGCCGTTACGGCGCTGGAGTTCTCAAATTGCTGAGCGCGCACCTGAAAGCTGTTTGACGTGACATTCTGTATGCGGACGGTTGCCTCATTGTCGCTCGAACTGCGCAGGTTGTAGGTGCATGTCACAACCGCAGATGTGTATGTGTTGACCAGATCGACTGTCTGCCAGCCAGCCCCGACATTCGGCGCGCGCACCGCCTCGACATCAAGCGACAGGGCTTGACCGCTCGCTGGCAAAGCTGCCGCGGCTGCCGTTAGAATCGCACGGACCCAATGGAAACTGTCCCCAACCATAAAGTATGATCTGACCTTCGCATTAACGAGACATTAAACCGCCCCGACGCCTTAAGCCACCTCCAGCTCCCCCGGCTCATAATTCAAAATCGGGCCAAGCCAGCGCTCAGCCACGCGCAGCTCCATGCCTTTGCGCTTGGCATAGTCTTCCACTTGGTCGCGCTCGATCCGGCCGACGGCGAAATAGGCGCTTTCGGGGTGGGCAAGGTACAGGCCGGAGACAGACGCAGCGGGCGTCATCGCGCAGCTTGTCGTCAGCTCCATACCAATACGGCCCGCATCGAGCAGCTTAAACAAGGTCTGCTTCTCGGTATGGTCAGGTTGGCAAGGATAGCCGGGCGCTGGCCGGATGCCCATATAGGCCTCCTTGATAAGGGCCTCATTGTCCAGCGCCTCCTCGCGCGCATAGCCCCAAAGCTCTTTGCGTACCCGCTCGTGCATATATTCGGCCATGGCTTCGGCAAACCGGTCTGCCAGCGCCTTGACCATAATCGCCGAATAATCATCGCCATTGGCTTCAAAGTCCTGCGCGATCTGTTCGGCTTCCGGCCCCGCTGTGACGGCAAAACCGCCGACATGATCGCCCGTCTCTGCAACAAAATCGGACAGCGCGAAGTTCGCCTTGCCATTATCCTTCACCATTTGCTGGCGCAGCGTGTGAAGCGTTGTTTCAGGCCAGGCTTGCCCATCGACGGGTTCATGATGCCTTTCGACAAGCTCAGGGTGAGGCTGGCGAACATCCCCATCCTCAGCCTGGCGAGCACCCTTATCCTGAGCCCGTTGGGCACCCTCATCCTTAGCCTGTCGAAGGATAGAGGGCGATCCGGGCAGGACCTGTATGTCATCGCCCTTGCGGGCTGCGGGCCAGAAGCCGATCACGGCTTTCGGCTTGAACCAGTTCTGCCCGAGGATCTGTTGCATCATCACCTCGGTGTCGCGCCACAAATCGCGCGCCGCCTCGCCGACAATCTCATCGTTCAGGATTTGCGGATAGCGACCGGCGAGATCCCAGCTGGCAAAATAGGGCGTCCAGTCAATGTACTTGGCCAGTACGGAAAGGTCGAAATCCTCAAACACTTTTGTGCCGGTAAAGGTCGGGGCTGGCGGTGTCGGTGCCGCCAGCGTGTGGGCAAGCGTGCGCGCTGTCTTAATCGGGTGGCGCTTTTTCGGCGGACCGCCCGCGCGGCTGTCGCGCATGCGCTGATATTTGGCCTGCGTTGTCTCAACGAAAAGCGGTCTTTCATCATCCGATAAAAGGGACGAGACAACACCCACTGCGCGGCTTGCATCGGCGACATGCACAGTCGCACCATTCTTGCGAGACGGGTCGATTTTGACCGCTGTATGCGCAGGCGACGTGGTCGCCCCGCCGATGAGCAGAGGCTGTTTCATGTCGAGGCGCTGCATCTCGCGCGCCACGTAGACCATTTCATCAAGGCTTGGCGTAATCAGGCCCGACAGGCCGATAATGTCGACTTTCTCTTCCTCGGCTTTGGCGAGAATATCCTCGCACGGCACCATCACACCCATATCGACAATCTCATAGCCGTTACAGGCCAGCACAACGCCGACAATGTTCTTGCCGATATCATGAACATCGCCTTTTACCGTGGCCATCAGCACCTTGCCTTTGTTCTGGTCAACGGTGCCCAGCTCGACTTTTTCGGCTTCCATAAACGGGTCGAGATAGGCCACCGCGGCTTTCATCACGCGGGCCGATTTCACAACCTGCGGCAGAAACATCTTGCCCGATCCGAACAGATCGCCAACCACATTCATGCCGTCCATCAGAGGGCCTTCGATGACATGTAGCGGGCGGGCGGCTGCGGCGCGCGCCTCTTCGGTATCATCCTCAATGAACTCGGTAATGCCATTGACGAGGGCATGTTCGAGGCGCTTTTGAACTGGGCCCTCGCGCCATGACATATCCTTCTCGGCCGTCTTGCCTTTCTGACCGCGGAACTGTTCGGCATAATCGACCAGGGCTTCGGTCGCGCCGTCTGAGCGGTTCAGAATCACGTCTTCAACCAGCTCGCGCAATTTCGGTTCAATCTCGTCATAAATGTCGAGCTGGCCGGCATTCACAATGCCCATATCCATTCCGGCCGGAATGGCATGGTAGAGAAAGACCGAGTGCATGGCCCGGCGCACCGGCTCATTGCCGCGAAAAGAGAAGCTGACATTCGATAGACCGCCAGAGATATGACAGCCTGGGCATGTGTCCCGGATCACTTTGGTCGCTTCAATAAAGTCGACCGCGTAATTATTGTGCTCGTCGATACCGGTGGCAACGGCGAAAATATTCGGGTCGAAAATCACATCCTCGGGCGGAAAGCCAACCTCGTCTGTCAATATACGGAACGCGCGCTGGCAGATCTCGATCTTGCGGGGCGCTGTATCCGCCTGGCCGACTTCATCAAAGGCCATGACGACGACCGCTGCGCCATAGGACAGGCATTTGCGTGCCTGCTCGCGAAACTGGTCCTCGCCTTCCTTCATCGAGATGGAGTTCACCACCGCCTTGCCCTGAACGCATTTCAGGCCGGCCTCGATCACCTCCCATTTGGAACTGTCAATCATTACCGGCACGCGCGCAATGTCCGGCTCGGCGGCAATCAGATTGAGGAATGTGGTCATAGCGTGCGCGCCGTCCAGCATGCCCTCATCCATGTTCACATCGATAATCTGCGCGCCATTCTCAACCTGCTGGCGCGCGACCTCGACCGCGGCGGCATAATCGCCCGCTGTGATCAGCTTACGGAACCGGGCCGAACCGGTCACATTGGTCCGCTCGCCAATATTGACGAAAGTCTGGGAGGCTTGGGTACTCATCTAGGCGTCTATAATCGTTTCAAATTCACCGAAGATCATGCGCTTGCCGTCAAACGGCATATCGCCGCCATCGCCGCTGAAAACGGGGTCGGCCATCGCCTGTTCCCAGCCTTTGTCGCGCGCTTCTTTTGACGGCCAGATATTCATTGCCATCACAACGGTTTCGCCTTCCTCCAGCTTCACGGCCATCGGAAAGGATGTGACCTCGCCGTCTGGCAAATCCTCGCCCCAGATCTCAATCACTTTTAGTGCACCAAACCGCCTGAACACGCCCGCCATCTGTTTGGCGAGCGCGATATATTTGTCTTTATTGGCCACTGGCACGGGTAGAATGACACCATCAACATAAGTCATGTCGTGTCCTCCTTGATCAGTCCCGGCAGGCCATCAATGCTGGTGCCATTGCTTGCATAGCGACTTTCCTGCCATTCTTCCTGCGATTTGTTATCGACATAGCGCGTCAGCTGATCGCGCTCGGATTTGAACTCATAGAATGGCACGCCCCAGCCGCAGCTATCTTGAATACGTGTCAGTTTCACCCTGAAAATGCCGCGCGCCCGGTCGAAATTGGGAAACAGCGCCAGCAAGTCTGCAAAGCCGTCATCATGCGGATTGATCACCTCACCGGTGCCGAACAGGCGCAAGATATTGGCCGGTCCTTCGAAAGCGCAGAACATGATGGTGATGCGCCCGTTTTCCTGCACATGGGCCTGCGTCTCGATCCCCGAGCCGCCAAGATCGAGCCAGGCAACAGTGGTCTCGTTGATCACTTTGAACGCGTCATAGCCTTTCGGTGAGAGGTTCACGTGACCCTCACCAGCGAGCGGCGCGGTCGCCACAAAGAACATTTTCTGGCGTTCAATGAAGCTGATAGTCTTCTCGTTCAGCGTCTCATAGACTTGCATTTGTCCCTCCTATTTGCGTGCCTTGCCGGCCTTAAGCGGCCAGTTGCCATCGGCAATCTCTGTGAACCCCTTGACCGGCTGGTTGTACCAATAAATCCAGCCCTGCTCGTCGGTGGGTTCGCCTTCAGCGCTCAAGAGCGGAATTTTCAGCCGCATGTAAAGCGAGTATTTCGGATCATTCGGCACGACATCTTCAAACGCGTCGAGCGCGCTGGCAAGGCGCGCATCATCAAGGCGATAGCGTACACCGTGGCATAGCGTGGTGCCATTCACCACGCCGGGAAATCCGCCTAGATCATACATCGCGCCGAGAAATCGGCAGGGTCCGAGGAACGCTCCGGCAGCGTCCAGATCAATATCTTCCGGCATGCCCGCCGCGCCCTGTTTGAGCAGGCCGTAAAACACAAATAGATCGCCAGAAAAGACCGGGCCGTTCAGCGTCATGAGTTGAGCTCAAACGGTTCAAGACCTGACAGGCGCATGGCGCTGTCTTCTGGTGCAGGCGTGCGCGGCTTTACCCCTTCGATTGCTTTGACCATGGCTGCGATATGCTCTGGGTCTGTGCCGCAACACCCGCCCAGAATGTTGACCAGGCCATCTTGTGCCCAAGCCCCGACGGAGTTTGCGGTCTCGTGCGCTTTCTCGTCATACTGGCCCATCTCGTTCGGCAGGCCGGCATTCGGATAGGCGGCGACCAGCGTATCGGCGACGCGGGCAATCGCAGCGATGTGCGGGCGCATCAGGTCGGCGCCAAGCGCGCAATTGAACCCGATGGCAAATGGCTTCGCATGGCGCACAGAATGCCAGAACGCTTCCACAGTTTGTCCAGACAATGTTCGCCCTGACCGGTCTGTAATTGTGCCCGAGATCCAGATGGGCAGCTGCTCCATGCCTTCTGCCTCCAGATCCATAATCGCCTTGATCGCGGCCTTGCAGTTCAGCGTGTCTGTAATGGTCTCGATCAGATAAAGATCCACCCCGCCCTCATTCAGCGCCTGGATCTGCTCGCGATAGGCCTGATAGACCTGATCAAAGGTCACCTCGCGTGCGCCGGGGTAATTCACATCGCTGCTCATGGACAGCATCTTGTTGAGCGGGCCGATGGACCCGGCGACAAAGCGCGGCTTGTGCGGCTCTTTTTCTGTCCACCTGTCTGCCGATTCGCGGCCGAGCCTGGCGCCCTCCAGATTGATATCGATCACGCTCTGCAAATCGAGATTGTAATCGTCCTGCGCAATTGTGGTGGCCGAGAATGTATTGGTTTCGGAAATGTCCGCTCCGGCGCCGAAATAGGCATCATGCAGTTCGGTTACACGCTCAGGCAGCGTCAGGCAGAGAATGTCATTGTTGCCCTTCATCTGGCCGGGATAGGTGGCCGTGTCGAAACGCTCTGCGCGATAATCGTCTTCCTCAAGCCTCATGCGCTGGAACATCACGCCCCAACTGCCGTCCAGCATCAGGATGCGCTCTTTGGCGGCGGCTTTCAGGGC
>JBCCMX010000094.1:0-9052 GCA_039026135.1 Pseudomonadota bacterium
CACCGCCAGACCGTAACCCAGATCGTGTTGAACAACGAAACCAGAACGGGAAGCGCCAGAAGACTGACAAAGGCGGCCGCGCAGCGATACGTTGCCGCGCGGGGGCCCCCGACGCGCACAAAGCTCTCAATATAGGCCGCGCGGTCAATCTGCGCGCTCAGCAGGCCTTTTTCGACGCTTGAATCATACACTTCGCCAGCAAAATCAGGCAGCGTGCGCCATTTCCAGACAAGAATGCCGGCCCAGACAAGGATCGGCACAAACATGGAAAAGTACATGATGGCAATCGGATCGATATACATCAACGCCCTCGCGACTGGCCCGGCTGCAGCCGGCTTCGCTAGCCAGGCATGCGGACTTTCTCATAGGTCAACATGGCCCGTTTTCGGGCCTTTCCCCAATGGTAGTTATGTAAACGCCCGTCAGATGCAAGCGCACGGTGACATGGGATCAGCCAGGCAATCGTATTGGCGCCGATCGCCGTACCGGCGGCGCGGGCTGCTTTCGGGCTGCAAATCCTGGCGGCAACCTCGCCATAAGTGGCTGTTTGACCAGCCGGAATATCCAGAAGCGCGCGCCAGATCTGGCGACGAAACGGCGTGCCATACAGCGCCAGGGCAATCTCGCCGCCATCGCCGAAAACCCGCGCGGCCCATCGGCCTGCCTCCGTATCGTCGCGGCGAATATCAGCCTGCGGGTAGCGCGCCGAGAGATCAGCAAAGACCGCCTCTTCGCGATAGCCTGGATGGACGAATCCATCTTTGGCCTGAGCGTCATTATCGGCAAAGCCAAGCCCACACAGCCCGCGCGGCGATATAAGGAAAACCCCCGTGCCGAAAGGGGTGGCCGCGCGGCCAATCTGCAGGCGCGCACCCGCCCCGCCTACCTTGGCCTCACCGGGCGAGAGGCCCTCATGCGCGATAAACAGGTCGTGCAGGCGCGACGGCGAAGACAGGCCGGCATCAAAACTGGCGTCGAGAACGCTGGCGCCGCCGCGCAGCAGGTCGCCGGCAGCGCTATGGGCAAGCACGGCCTGGAACTGGCGCGGGCTGATGCCGGCCCAGCGGGTGAACTCGCGCTGGAAATAGGGCGGTGAGAGGCCGGCGGCCGCCGCGCAGGTGGATAGATCCGGCCAATCTCGCCACGTCTCGCCAAGATGGGCCAGCGCCTCGGCCATGCGTTGATAGCTCGCGCCGCGCGCATCAATATCGGTCTGGATCATTTTCATGTGGCCAATGTGCCAAGCCCTCGGCCATGAGGCCACCCGATTCATGCTGGGCGAACAAAGAAAACGCCTCCCCGCGCGGGGAGGCGCTGATTGCGGTTCGAAAGGGGCCTGCGCCAAGAAAGACCAGGCGCCTGTAATAAGGCGCGCCGAAGCGGAACTTGCCGCGCAATTGACAAGCCCGGTGATTGACGATTTCACGTCAAGGCGCAGCTATTGACTGGAATCCAAATGACAAAAAGACGGGCCTATCCCGGCCCCAGATCCAGCCCGGCTTTGCGACCAAACCCGCAAATCGCCCAAGCCATTGACTTGATGAAGGCGGGTGAGTTTGGACAAGCCGAAATGTTGCTCAAAGCTGCTGTTAAAGCGCAGCCCAAAAACGCAGCCGCCGCCAACCTGCTGGGCGCCGCGCTCATGGAACAAGGCGAGCTTAAACGCGCCGAAAAAGCCCTTGGTCGCGCGGTCAAGGCCGAGCCCAACAATGGGGCCTTCGCGTTGAACTTTGGACAATGCCTGTTTCGGGCGGGCAAGCTCGACGCCGCGCGCTCGGCGCTTGGCAAGGCGATCAAGCTCAATCCGAAGAACGCCATTTCGCACGCGCTGCTGGGCGATACATTGCGCGGCCTTGGTCAGCTTGATCAAGCCCGCAGCGCCTATGTGGAGGCGAGCGCATTGCAGCCTCAACTCCCTGCCGCGCGGCTGGGTCTCGGTCTTCTGGACTTAGAGCTCAAAGCCTATGGCGCGGCGCAAGCAAACTTTGCGGCGCTCGCTGCTCGCCTTCCACCGGGCCGCCAGCGCGCGATTGTTCTCAGCCACCTCTCCACTGCACTGGCGGGCCTGAACCAGCACGCGCAAGCCAATCTGGCACTCCTGGATGCGATCAGACTTGCGCCGGAACAGGACATGCTTTGGCGTGCACTCGCCCGCGCGCTCGCCTATGCCAAAACAGCACCGGTTCACGAGGACATGGAAACGGTTTTACTGCAGCTGCTCAACCGACCAGATGTGAACCCCCGCCCAATGGCGAGCGTGGTGGCAGACTATCTGAAGCGCAAGTACCCGACCACTGACACATCGGCGTCGACCAGACGAGACTTGCTCGCCGACCACGTGTTCCAGACCCTGTTGATCAGCGCGCCGTTAAGCGACCCGGCCCTGGAGCAACTTGTCACAGATTTACGGCGTGAGACCCTGTTAGCTCTAGCGGGTGATGAGACGCCGGCGCTAGCGCTCGATGCGATTGTGGCCATTGCTCGCCAATGTTGGCTGAACGAGTTTGTGTTCTATGTCAGCGCCGAAGAGGAAACGTCTTTGACGACCCTCATTGCCAAAGCGCAGACCGGCAACAGCACCGCGATCGCGCTGCTCGCCGCATATCGCAAGCTGAACTCCGAAGATGTTGATGAGGCTAAGCTGGATACGCGCCTGCGCCCAATCCTGGTCGACCATATTGACGAGCCCGCACGCGAGACGGAGCTGGCCGACACCGTCAGACAGCTAAATGACCTGGAGAATGACGTCTCACTCAATGTGCGGTCTATGTACGAAGAGAACCCCTATCCGCGCTGGACCAAGTGTGATCTCGCCGCGCCGCTTGACTTTCGAACCGCGGTCGCCAGCCAGCTTCCCCACCTTAACGCGGGCGATCTGATCGCACCGGCTTCGCCCCATGTCCTGATAGCCGGCTGCGGCACTGGACTGCAGACAATGAAGGTCGTGTCATCCTATAAAAATGCCAAAGTTCTGGCACTGGACATCAGTCTGCCAAGCATCGCCTATGGCCTGCGCAAACAGGCTGACTATGGCGTGGTCGGCGTTGAACATTTGCAGGCCGACATTCTCGATCTTGATCAGCTGGACGCGCAATTTGATCTAATCGAGAGCTTTGGCGTGATCCACCATATGCAGGACCCGCAGCTTGCGTTGCAGAAGCTAGCCAATCGCGCAAAGCCCAGCGGAATTTTGTATATTGGCCTTTATAGCGAGACGGGGCGGAAGAGCGTCGTCGAAGCGAGGCGACTGATCGCCGAGAAGGCCTATCCTCAAACGCCGGCGGGTATTCGCCAGGCCCGCCACGACATTATGATGTCTGACACACCAGAGCTGGCACCTCTGCTGAGCCCAGCGTCAGATTTTTGGACATTGTCCGATACGCGTGATCTGATTTTTCATGTGCAAGAGCATCGCTTCACGCTGCTTGAAATTGACGACATGCTCAAGGCAACCGGACTAGAGTTCCTAGGCCTCAGCTTGCAGAATCCATCTGACCGCGCGCTGTTTGATGAAGAAGCGCCCTCGCCTGACGCAGCGCTAACTTTGCCCGCATGGCATGAGTTTGAAACGCGCCATCCGGACATGTTCGGCGACACCTATCGCATCTGGGCACGCAAGCCCGCGAAAGCCTAGCCCGCGCGGCGCTTGGCCTCATCTTCAAGGCCATACTCGCGGACTTTGCGATACAGCGTTGAGCGGCCAATGCCGAGACGGCGGCTGATCTCGCTCATATGACCGGCATAATGATCAATTGCGAGCGCGATGAGGTCGCGTTCAATATCGGCGAGCGCGCGCACCTCGCCGGCCTCAAGCACAGCGACCTGGCTATTTGCGCCAGCAGAAACCGCGGCCGGTTCATCATCATTGGCAGCGACCTTGCGCTGCGGCACTTCAGGCAGGCCGGCAATTTCGGGCAGCAAGCCAGAGATTTGCGGGAAGTCATGCGGCTGGAGCACCTCGCCTTCGCACAGGACAACGGCGCGGAACACCGCATTTTCCAGCTGGCGTACATTGCCGGGCCAGTCAAATGCGCACAGCATTTTCAGCGTGTCGTCTGAGGCCGTCGTGATGCTTGTGCCTTCCGTGGCATTGAAGCGCGCAATGAAGTGGTCGACCAAAGCCGGAATATCTTCGATGCGTTCCGCGAGCTTCGGCATATCGATCGGGAAGACGTTCAGGCGATAGAACAGGTCCTCGCGGAAAGCACCTTCTTTCACGCGGCTCGCCAGATCCCGGTTTGTCGCGGAGATGATGCGGACATCCACCTTGACCGGGCGGCGCGCGCCCACCGGATCGACCTCGCCCTCCTGAAGGGCGCGAAGCAATTTGACCTGCATGTCGAGTGGCAATTCGCCGACCTCATCAAGGAATAGCGTCCCGCCATCTGCCTCAACGAACTTACCGGCAGAGCGTGCGACCGCGCCGGTAAAGGCGCCTTTTTCATGGCCGAACAGAATGCTCTCAACCAGGTTTTCCGGTATCGCGCCGCAATTGACGGAGATGAACGGCTTGCCGGCCCGGTCGGAGGCGCCCTGGATACAGCGCGCGATAACCTCTTTACCGACGCCGCTCTCACCGAGGATCAGGACAGGAATATCTGACGCGGCCGCGCGGCGACCGAGGCGCAAGACCTGGCGCATGCTTGGTGCGCTTGCAATCATGTCATCAAAGCCAAGCCCGCCTTCGGCCTTGCGTGTCAGACGCTTCACTTCGCCGGTGAGCGAGGACAGCTTCAGCGCATTGCGGATGGAGACAACAACGCGTTCGGGATTGGCAGGCTTTACGATGAAATCGACGGCGCCGGCCCGCATGGCGGTGACAATCGTGTCAATGCCGCTTGTCGCTGTCAGCATAATCACCGGCAGGTCTGCCCGGCGCTCGGCCAGCATTTCCAGCGTCTCCATGCCCGAGAGGCCTGGCATCGTCAGGTCAAGCAGAACAACGTCCGCGCCGGCGGCCGCATCGGTTGCGATCGCAACACCGGTTTCGCCGTCTGGCGCTGTGCGGCAGGCAAATCCAGCCTTTTCCACCGCAGCCGTCAGCAAGCGGCGCTGTGTTGGATCATCATCAATTACCAGAACGGTCTTAGCCATCAAAACTGCCTCAATCTCACCACGCCATGAATGGCATGGTTCATTTCGTTACGACCTGTAATGGCACAGACAGGTGAGGTTTGCGTTCAGCGGATCGATAAAATTTGATCGATTTGTCAAACGTGATATGCGCAATTTTAACTTTGAGGAATTGATGCCCGAAGCCGCCCCATCGAAAAATCGGATTGTCCTGTTCATCTGTCTCGTCATGTTTCTTGACGCGCTGGGCTTCGGCCTGATCCTGCCGATCATGCCAGCCCTCATCGATGAACTGTCCGAGCTGAACAACAGCGCCGGTGCAACGGTCGCAGGCTACCTTCTGCTGACCTTTGCGGCCATGCAGTTTCTTTTTGCGCCGATACTTGGCGGGCTTAGCGATCGTTATGGCCGCCGGCTTGTGCTTCTCGGTTCCCTGCTCGGCTACGCGCTCGACTATTTCATTATGGCACTCGCGCCGAGCCTGTTATTTCTGTTTGTAGCGCGAATGGTGTCGGGCGTTTTTGGCGCCACGTTTGCGGCGGCCAATGCCTGTATTACCGATATCTCGACGGTGGCCGAGCGGGCGAAGTTCTTTGGTTTTACGAGTGCGTCAGTCGGGCTCGGCTTTGTCTTCGGGCCGGTCCTTGGCGGCGCGCTTGGCGAGATAAATGTGCGCCTGCCCTTTATCGCCGCGGGCATTCTGGTCCTCAGCGTCTTTGTCTATGGCTGGTTCTATCTTCCTGAAACGTTGAAACCCGCCAACCGCCGCGCCTTTTCAATAGCGCGGGCCAATCCGATTGGCTCGCTGATTTCGGTCAGCCGCTACCGCGTGGTGTTCACCATCATGGCAGCGGTGTTTTGTATTCAACTGGCAAACCAGTCCTATTCCAGCATCTGGCCTTTCTATGTGATTGAAGTCACCGGCTGGAGCGAGCTGTTGATTGGTCTGACTGTCGGGTTTTACGGCATGCTGCTGGTTATCGTTCAAGGCGGACTGATCGGACCGGTCACGCAGCGGTTCGGACACGTGAAGCCGGTTTATTTTTCCGTCATCAGCGGCGTTGTCTCTTTTATGATCCTCGCCTTCGCAGCGAGCGGGTGGGGCATCTATATCGGTATTCTGGTTGGCGCGCTTGCCGGGTTCGCCTTCCCGGCCATGCAAACCTTGATGACCGCGCGCGCCCCCGAAAACGCGCAGGGCGAACTGCAAGGCGCCATTATGAGCCTTTACAGTATCTCGGCCATAATCGGCCCGATTGTGATGGCCCTGATCTTTTCAGCGCATACCGATGAAACAGGGCTCTATATGCCGGGTGCGCCCTTCATTCTGGCCGCGGGTCTGATCGTCTTGTCACTGATCACGTTCACCGTCGCCATACGCCTGTCAAAGGGCGAGGCGACGGCAGAGCCGGAAATGGCCCGCAGTGACTAGGCTTCGATCTCGAAAGTCAGTCCAGCATGGGCTTTCAGACGTTCGACCAACGCGCCGCCCATGGCCGGCGCCGTCGTCCAGATACCGCCCGGCGTGCCCGGATCGTCCTTCACCAGCGTCAGCGCGGATTCGGCAATCATCTTGGACGTTGATCCATAGCCGGGATCCTTGTCGCCTGTCACGCCGGCTTTAATTACATCGCCATTGGCCGCAATGCCGTAGAAGAGAACATCGTAGTGGCCCGCCTCGCGCTCCTCCGGCGTTGGGCCCTCGCCCGGCTTTGGTCCGCCATCGCCGCCCAGCAGGTCTGTGCTGGCAACGACCTCAGCAGTCTTTTTGCCCTGCTCGCCAGGTCCGGTCAGCATCATCTCATCATAGACAAAGTCTTCGCCATAGGCATGGCCAAGCAGTGCGTTGGAGCGGTGGACATTCTTGGTGTTGATCGACGCCATGACGAAGGGCGCTGACCAGCTGCCAATGTCTATGTCTTCGATCGGCTTGTTGCCGTCCGGCTGGGCAGGCCCGGTAAACCCGCCGGCGAGAGCGAAGGGGTTGACCAGCACATTAAACAGCGAAGGGTCTTTTTGCACCGCCGCCATGGTTTCGCGGAACGAGGCCGCGGTCCCGCCAGAGAATGTGCCCTGCATTGCACGCACGCGGCCTTTGATGCGCGGCACCGGCGCACCGAACGTCTCCTTCGCGGCCTGTTGCAGGAACCATACGCCAAGATCGAATGGGATGGAATCGAACCCGCACGAGAACACAATGCGTGCACCGCTTGCCTTGGCGTCGGCTTCATACTTCTCGATCATCTGGTGCATCCAGGCCGGCTCGCCGCAAAGGTCGACATAATCAGCTCCGGTCGCGATGCATGCCGCAACGAGGGGCTCACCATATAGCTGATAGGGTCCAACCGTGGTGATGACACAGCCGGCTCGCGCAGCCATCGCTTTCAGACTGCCGGGATCAGACGCGTCGGCCACCACAAGCGGCGTATCGGCTGGCGCGCCAATTTCATCGCGCACGGAGGCAAGCTTTTCAGCGCTGCGGCCGGCCATCGCCCAGGTGAAGTCCCCGCTATGCTTTGAGAGATATTCGGCGACGAGGCGCCCTGTATATCCGGTTGCGCCGTAGATAATGACGTCAAATTCGCGTCCTTGAGCCATCTGAACCTCCTGCCTGTCTTCTTGTGTTGGTTTCAAGCAAACTAAGCGTATTGGCCGTCAAGGCAATTGATCTCGTAAGGTTAGATACTGAGAACGTCGCTCATCGCGTAGAGACCTGGTGGCTGGCTTGTAGCCCACTCGGCCGCCTTGATGGCGCCATGCGCAAACACGGAGCGATCAAGCGCGCTATGGGCGAGCGAGACAACTTCCTTGTCAGAACCAAACGTCACTTCGTGCTCGCCGATGACACCGCCGCTGCGCCGCACTGAAAACCCGATCTCGCCGGGGGTGCGCGCCGCCGACGGGCCGTCATAGGGCGCGCGGCGCGCGTCACCCAGACTGACCTCGCGCCCATCCGCCGCGGCTTGCCCCAGCATCAGCGCGGTGCCGGACGGCGCATCAATCTTGCGGCGATGATGGGTTTCAAACACTTCAATATCCCAGTCATCACCGAGCCGCGCGGCAGCCTGTTTGACCAGCGCTTCAAGCAGATTGATGCCGAGCGAGAAATTGCCAGCCTTGACGATGGCAAGCGTCCCGGCGGCCGCCTCGATCGCCGCCTCCTGACTGGCGGTAAAGCCGGTCGTGCCAATGATCGCCGCTTTGACCCCCGCAGTCGGCAGGGCCGACAGCGCCTCTATCGTGGCGGCGGGTACAGTGAAATCAATCCAGACATCGGCGCCCTGCGCAGCTGTCGACGTGCCGGAGACGTTCACAGTGTCAGGCCCGCCCTGGATAAGCGCAGCCATTTGTGCGCCAAGCCAGGTCGACCCGGGCGCCTCGCTGCCGCCGCTGAGATGGTGGCCCGTCTCAAGCGCAGCGGCGCCAAGCTGGCGCCCCATCCGGCCAGCAATGCCGGCAATCGCGATATTCAGTTGTTTTGTCATAATCGGCCTTATAGCCCGCTTCGCGCCAATGGCGAGAGCGTGTGCCATCATGCAAGTTTGCCAGCGCTGAAGGCTATTCGGCAACGCCCTTCAGTGTTAGAGCGCGCCGGATGTATCAGATCACTGCCCGCGGGCCGCGCGCGCCCATTGAAACGGCCTGGGACCATCTCGCCTGGAGCGATCCCTCGCCCGCCAGCGCCGTTGATGCGAAGGAAGACGGCCGCCTCATCTGGCGGCTTGATGCCTATGCGGAAGATGAGCGCGACGCCCGCGCCTGCGTCGCCATGATCCAGGATGTGTCACCAGAGCTCAACCCGGTGGTGGACGCCTTGGAACCGCGCGACTGGGTGACCTTGTCGCTTGAGGGTTTGCCGCCCGTTGAAGCCGGCCGGTTTATCGTCGCCGGCAGCCATGCGCTGACCGAAACGGCGCCCGGCAAGACGGATATTCTGATCGAGGCAGGCCCGGCCTTAGGCACGGGCCATCATGGCACC
>JBCCMX010000095.1:0-8873 GCA_039026135.1 Pseudomonadota bacterium
CTCGTCTTTGCCGGGTCGCTTGACCGCTTTCACATCTGGGAGCCGGAGCGGTTTGCCGAATTCGATGCGCAGATGCAGGGCCAGCTTGAGGCCAGTCAGGACGCCATTGAGGCGCCGTTTCAGGCCGCGCTCGCCGCCGGCGGCATTCTCGGTCTTGTCAGCGGGGAGGAGACCTGATGGGCCATCTGCCGGTTCTGTTGCCTGAAGTTATCGCCGCCTTGGGGCCGCGTGAAGGCGAGGTCTATGTTGATGGCACATTTGGTGGCGGCGGCTATGCGCGCGCTGTACTGGATGCGGCCAGTTGTGAGCTGTTTGGGCTTGACCGCGATATCGACGCGATCGCCCGGGCTGAGGCCATGGTCGGTGATTATCCCGGACTGACACCACTGCTTGGGCGATTTGGCGAGATGGATGTTCTGGTGCGCGGCGCCGGTGTCGAACAAGTGGACGGCGTCATGTTGGATATTGGCGTCTCCTCCTTCCAGATCGATGAGGGCGCGCGCGGCTTTTCTTTCATGCGCGACGGGCCGCTTGATATGCGTATGGGTCAGTCTGGGCCGAGCGCGGCTGAAGTGGTCAATACGCTGCCGGAGCGTGATCTGGCGCAGATCATTCGCCAGCTCGGTGAAGAGAAACAGGCGCGCCGGGTGGCCAAAGTGATTTGCGAGCGTCGCAAGACGCAGCCAATTGAGACGACGCTGGACCTTGCGCAAATTGTCGAGGCCGGGCTTGGCGGGCGGCGCGGGCGCAAAACCCACCCTGCGACGCTGACATTTCAGGCGATCCGCATGTTTGTGAACGAAGAGCTGGGCGAGCTGGCGCGCGGTCTGGCGGCGGCTGAGCGGTTGCTGGCGCCGGGCGGGCGTCTGGTTGTGGTCACCTTCCACTCGCTGGAGGATCGGCTGGTTAAGTACTTTCTGCGTGACCGGTCAGGCAGCGCGGGCGGTGGGTCGCGCTATCGCCCCGAAAAGGCGAGCGGCCCGGCGCCGAGCTTTGACTGGCCAAAACGCAAGGCGGTTGAGCCCGGTGAAGAAGAGACCAGCGCCAATCCGCGCGCGCGGTCGGCGCGGCTGCGCGTGGCTGTGCGCACGCAGGCGCCGGCCTGGCCTGCGCCGGTCGAGACCGGAGTGCGGGTTCCTGAGCTTGCAAAAGTGGAGGCGGCGGCATGAGCAAACGCGCGTTTTTCTTTGGGTTGTTCGTGATCGCGGTGCTGATCTTCAGTCTTTACCGGGCCAAATATGGTGCCCGGGAAAGCGCCGAGGCCGTGGTTGAGGTGGAGCGCGACATTGCCGAGGCCAAGGCGCGCCAGCAAGACCTGCGCACGGAGCTGGCTCATCGCACCCGCCAGGAATGGATTGAGGAATATGCCCGCAAGGAGCTCGGCATGGTGCCCGCCCGCGCCGAGCAATTCGTCAAGGCCGAAGATCTCGATGCGGCGCTTGAAGAGCGGGCGCAAGGCCGCCAGGGAGAGAGCGAATGAGCGTCGAATATGGCTCTGAAGCTGTCATGCGCGGCGCGGGTATGCGCACGCGTCTGGTCTCGATGGCTCTGCTTGGTGTGTTCGGTATAATTGCGGCCAGGGGCGCGGTGGTTGCGACAAGTTACGAGGGTGAGCGCGGCGGTGTGTCGACTGCCTTTGAGGCGCCTGTCCGGCGCGCGGATATTGTTGATCGTCATGGTGAGCTGCTTGCGACATCTGTCACCGCTTATTCGCTGTTTGCCGATCCGCGCGCCATGATGGATGGCGACCTTGTGGCCGATACGCTGGCCACCGTTCTGCCGGGGCTTGATCTCGACAAGATCAAGCGGCGTCTGGCGGACCGCGAGCGGGCTTTTGTCTGGATCGAGCGTGATCTGACACCGCGCCAGCGCCAGGCCGTGTTCGATCTTGGCCTTGAGGGCCTGGGGTTTCGCGAAGAAACACGCCGCGCCTATCCGCGTGGCACGCTGGCCGGCCATATTCTCGGCTATGCCGGTGATGATGGTCAGGGCCTTGGCGGCATTGAATATGCTATGGATGACGAGCTGGCCGCTGGCGGTGAACCGCTGGCGCTGACCATTGATAGCAATGTCCAGTTCAGTCTTGAGGCTGAGCTCGCCGCAGCCGTTGGCGAGTATGAGGCCGCCTCGGGCGCTGGGATTATTATGGCCGCCGGTAGCGGCGAGGTGCTCGGCATGGCGAGCTGGCCGCCGCTTGACCCGAACCGCGCGACAAAGCTCGACCGGGACGATCCGTCCTTGCTGAACCGGGCGAGCGGCGCGGTCTATGAGCTTGGCTCCATCTTCAAGCCGCTGACCATTGCCGGGGCGATTGATACCGGCGCCGTGCGACCAAGCGATATGTTTGATGTGCGCGAGCCGCTGGAGATTCGCGGGCTGACTATTAGCGATACCCATCCGATTGCCGGGCGCGCCGACTCGGCCACGATTATCGCGGAAAGCTCGAATATCGGAACGGTGAAAGTCGCCTGGAAAATGGGGTCTCGCCGCCAGCAGGAATTGTTTTCCTCTCTTGGCCTGTTCCGTCGCGCACCGGTCGAGCTGGCCGGCAGCGCCGCGCCCATTCTGCCCGGCCAGTTCGACGATCTGACCAGCGCAACGACCAGCTACGGGCATGGCATTTCCGTTTCGCCAATTGCCTTTGTCGGGGCTTTTTCAGCGCTCGCGAACAATGGCGAGCGTGTTGAGCCGACGCTACTGATGAAACCCAAGCATAAGCGCCAGCCGCGCCGCGTGCTGTCTGCGCCGACGGCGGCTCTGGTGACAGCCATGATGCGCCAAGCGGTGCTGGCCGGAACCGGCAGCCGCGCGGAGGTCGCCGGTTATCGCGTGGCGGGTAAAACCGGAACCGCTGAAAAACCGATTGATGGCGTTTATTCTGATACCGAGAATATTTGTAGTTTCGCCGCGATCTTCCCCGCTGATCGCCCTGAATATGTCGTATTGATCGTGCTGGATTCACCCAAAGCCGGAGAAAACCGCGGGAGAACAGCCGCGTGGAATGCAGCGCCGACGGCTGGCCGGGTGATTGAACGGATTGCCGCCCCAATCCTGGGTGTCGAGCCGCGATTTGATGAGCCTGTTCAGTCTGGCCTGCAGGTTCGCTCCGTCTCTGAGAGAAGGAGTGCATTGTGAAATTGAGCGACATTGATCCAGACCTGCCGCCCGGCGAGGGCGGCCTTGAGGTGCGCGGCATGACGGCTGACAGTCGCAAGGTTCAGCCCGGTTTTGTCTTTGCCGCCTTGCAGGGCGTGGCGGCTGACGGGCGCGCCTATATTCCCCAGGCCATCGCGGCCGGCGCGGTCGCGGTTCTCGGTGAAGACTTGCCGGATATGGATGTACCGGCCCTGCAGGTCGACAATGCCCGCCTGGCGCTGGCCGAGGCGGCGCGCAAATTCTATCCGCGTCAACCCGCGCTGACCGTCGCCGTCACGGGAACGAATGGCAAAAGCTCAACGGTCGATTTTCTGCGCCAGATCTGGCAGAGCGCGGGCCTGAAGTCAGCCTCTATGGGCACGCTCGGCGCGATTGGTCCGAGTGGGCATATCGATCTGGGGCACACGACGCCGGACCCGGTCGCCACCCATGCCACATTGCAGGCGCTTGCCGATGAGGGCGTTCAGCGCTGCGCCATGGAGGCCTCGTCTCACGGGCTGGCACAATATCGCCTTGACGGGGTGGAACTCGGCGCAGTCGCTTTCACCAACCTGACCCAGGACCATCTCGATTATCATCACAATATGGATGAGTATCGCGCCGCCAAACTGCGCCTGTTTGCTGATCTTGCGCCAGGCGGATGCCCGGCCATTGTCAATGCGGACAGTGACCAGCGCGCCGCCTTTGAGGCCGCAGCGCTGGCAGCAGGCCTAGAGCTTGTCTCGATCGGCTGGCGCGGTGATGACCTGAAAATTGAAGAGTTGATGCCGCGCCCGACGGGCCAGACCCTGTTCATGAAGTGGCGCGGTCAGTCGTTTAAGAATGACCTGCCTTTGATTGGCGAGTTCCAGGCGCTCAACGCACTGACAGCCGCCGGGCTCGCGCTTGCCACCGGCACCCCGCTTGAGGCGGTAAGCGCAGGCATGGCGGGCTTGAAACCCGTTAAGGGCCGGCTTGAATTTGTCGGTGAAGCCGCCGGCCAGGCCGGCGTGTTTGTCGACTATGCCCACACGCCCGCCGGGCTCGACGTGCTGATCCGTGCGGCGCGGCCCCACACGGCGGGCCGGCTGATTGTGATCTTCGGATGCGGCGGTGACCGCGACAAGGGCAAGCGTCCCCAGATGGGCGAGATTGCGGCCAGACACGCCGATATGGTGATCGTTACCGACGACAATCCGCGCTCGGAAGATCCGGCGCAAATTCGCGCCGAGATTATGGCCGCTGTGCCTGGCGGGCGCGAGATTGGCGATCGCGGCGAGGCGATCCGCACGGCGATTGGCGAACTCCAGGCCGGCGACACACTTTTGATTGCTGGCAAGGGCCATGAGACCGGACAGATTGTCGGGGATACGGTGATCCCCTTTTCTGATCAGGACACCGCGCTTGCAGCTTTGCAGGAGGGCGCCAATGTGTGATCTGCTTTGGACCGCGGCCGAGATTGCGGCCGCAACGGGCGGGCGCGCCAGCGCTGATTTCGATGTCACCGGACTGTCGATTGATACACGCAGCCTTAAGCCAGGCGAGTTGTTTATCGCGCTGACCGACGTGCGTGACGGGCATGACTTTGCCGCGAATGCGTTCAAGGCCGGTGCGTCGGGCGCGCTGGTCAGCCGGCCTGTTGACGGCGGCCCGGTGATTGAAGTGGATGATGTGCTGACCGGGTTGGAGGCGCTCGGCATCGCGGCGCGCCAGTGGGCCGATGATTGTCGACGGGTCGCGGTGACAGGGTCTGTCGGCAAGACCAGCGTGAAAGAGATGCTCGCCCAGATTTTCAGCGCGCGCGGGCCGGCCCACTGGAACGAGAAGAGTTTCAACAATCAATGGGGTGTGCCGCTGACGCTTGCCAAGATGCCACGCCAGACGCGCCACGCGGTGTTTGAGATTGGCATGAACTCGCCGGGCGAAATTGCGCCGCGCAGTGTGATGGTGGCCCCGCATGTGGGACTGATTACCAAGATTGCCGCTGCGCATCTTGAGGGCGTGGGCAGCCTTGAAGGTGTGGCACAAGAAAAGTCCGACATTTTCGCTGGACTGCTGCCGGGCGGCACTGCGGTTCTGCCCGCCGAGGATGACTTTCTGGATTTCCTCTCGGCGAAGGCGCAGGCCCATTGCAGCGATGCGCGCATACTGACCTTTGGCGAAACATCTGGCGCCGATGCACGCATCACGGATCTTTCAAGTGACGGTCAACGCTCAAGCATTGGCGTGACGATCCATGGCCGGGCAGTGCGCGCGACCATCAATGCGGTCGGCCTCCATTGGGCCTACAATGTTGCGGCCGCCCTGCTCGCGGCGTGCCCGGACCCGAGCGATGACGCTGGGGCGGCTGCTGGGGCGCTCACGAACTATGCGCCGCCGCCCGGACGCGGTACGCTGGAGGCGCTGGCGCTGGCCGATGGCGGCGCGGCGGCCATGGTCGATGATGCCTATAATGCCAATCCTGAAAGCATGCGCGCGGCCTTGAGCGGCTTTGCCGCCCGTCCGTGTTCTGGAAAGCGGATCGTCGCGCTTGGCGAGATGCTGGAAGTGGGTTCCGGATCGGTGGCCGAGCATGCGCGTCTGGCTGACC
Organism: Pseudomonadota bacterium; assembly: GCA_039026135.1. Taxonomy (GTDB): domain Bacteria; phylum Pseudomonadota; class Alphaproteobacteria; order Caulobacterales; family Hyphomonadaceae; genus Henriciella. Next base: position 5,726 of record JBCCMX010000095.1, read on the forward strand.
CGGTTCTGGCCTCAGGGGCCGAGGCCGTGTTCCTGGCCGGTGAGGGTATGAAGGCGCTGGCCGATCGGCTCTCGGGCAAGGTTCAGGCCGTTTGGGCGCCTGCCGCCAGCGGTCTGGAATCGGACATTAAATTATCACTCAGGAACGGTGATCTCCTCTTGCTAAAAGGGTCGAATGCCTCCGGGATGGGCCGGCTGGCGGATCATCTTCGAGACTGGAGCAAGACGAGCGCCGGCACGGTGATGGACCGCGGCGCAGAAGGTGTCGCAAGGGGTAGCGATGCTGTATGAACTCTTGGCCGCCGATGACGGCGTTTTTCGACTCTTCAACTTCCTGACCTTCAGGACAGGCCTTGCGCTTGCCACCGCGTTTCTGTTCACCGTGATTACCGGCGGCTGGCTGATCGACACGCTGCGCGAGCGCCAGGGCAAAGGCCAGCCCATCCGGGATCTCTCGCTTGAAGCGCAGCTGTCCAAACAGGGCACGCCGACCATGGGCGGCTTCCTGATCTGGGTCGGTCTGCTGCTGGGAACGCTTTTATTTGCGGACCTTCGCAATCCCTATATCTGGGTCGTTCTGTTTGTCGCCTTGTCTTATGCCTTTTTGGGCTTCCTCGATGACTATGCCAAAGTCACCAAACAGAGTACGGACGGTGTCTCGGCCAAGGTTCGTCTGTTGACGGAGTTTCTTGTCGCCGCGCTGGCCGGCGCTTTCATTATGGGCCTGCACGGCGCACATACACCGCTTGGTCACGCCGACTGGGGCCAGCTCAACATAATCGCTGAGTGGATCGCGAGTGTTGCGCCCGAGACCTCGGTTGAGCGCAATGAGGCAACATTTTCCGGCGGCGTCGCCGTACCGTTTGTGAACGACTATTTCTTTCCGCTGGGCGGGTTTTTCGTTCTGTTCGCCGCGATTGTGGTTGTCGGCGCGGCGAATGCGGTGAACTTTACCGATGGGCTCGATGGTCTTGCGATCGTGCCGATGATGTTTGCCGCCGCCGCCTATGCGCTGATTGCCTATCTGACGGGTAACTTCATTTTTGCCGGTTATCTCGGCATTCAGTTTACCCCTGGCGCGGGCGAGCTTGCCGTCCTGCTCGGCGCCATGATGGGCGCGGGCATGGGCTTCTTGTGGTACAATGCCTATCCGGCGAAAGTCTTTATGGGTGATACCGGTTCGCTGGGCCTTGGCGGCCTGATTGGCGTCGTTGCGGTCGCGATCAAGCATGAGTTTGCGCTGGCCATTATTGGCGGCCTGTTTGTGCTTGAGGCCTTGTCGGTGATGATCCAGATCAGCTGGTTCAAGATCACCCGCAAACTGACTGGCGAAGGCAAGCGCGTCTTTCTGATGGCGCCGCTGCACCATCATTTCCAGAAAAAGAACTGGCCGGAAACGCGCGTCGTTGTGCGGTTCTGGATCCTGTCCATGCTGTTCGCCATGGCGGGCCTTGCGACGCTGAAGATAAGGTGACCGCTGACGGATGATCCCGATTACCGAATATGCCGGGCGCGATGTCGCCGTCTACGGGCTTGGCCGGACTGGATTGTCTGCGGCCAAAGCCTTGATGGCGGGCGGCGCGCGCGTGCATGCCTGGGATGACGGGGAGGCGGCGCGCGACAAAGCCGAGGCGGCCGGTGTCACCCTGTCAGACATCAATAAGCGCGACTGGCAGAAGTTTGCCGCACTGATCCTCTCGCCCGGCATTCCGTTCAAGTTTCCACAGCCGCATCGACTGGTACGACTGGCTGAAATGACCGGTGTGCCAGTGGTCGGCGACATGGAATTGTTTGCCCGCGCGGTGCAGGCCCTGCCTGAGAAAGGGCGGCCGAAAATCGTCGGCATTACCGGCACCAATGGCAAGTCGACGACCACAGCCTTGATCGGGCACATCCTGAAGGAAGCCGGCCGCGATGCGCGTGTTGGCGGGAATATCGGGACCGGTGTTCTCGATATGGCGCCGCTGCATGCCAATGCGATATACGTGTTGGAGCTGTCTTCCTATCAGTTGGACCTGGTGAAAAGCCTGCATTGTGACGTGTCGGTGTTCCTCAACTTGTCGCCCGATCACCTGGAGCGTCATGGCGGCCTGGACGGCTATATTGAAGCGAAGAAGCGCATCTTCATGAACCAGACGCGGCGTGATACCTGCGTTGTGGGGATTGATGATCCGATGACCGAAGCGGTGGCCATGAGCCGCACGCGCCCTGGCGAGGGACGAGTGGTGCCGATTTCATCCAGCTTTGGTCTTGCCGGCGGCGTTAGCGCCGTCTCGGGCCATCTGTATGACAGTACCGGCGCCCAGGCCTTCAAGGTTGGTGATCTGCATGATGCGGCGGCCTTGCCGGGCCAGCACAATTATCAAAACGCTGCTGCGGCTTATGCGACCTGTATGGCGCTGGGTGTTGCCCCTGCGAGAATTATGGATGGCATTCGCAGCTTCCCGGGCCTGGCGCATCGCATGGAACAGCTTGGCGAGGTGGATGGTGTACGGTTCGTCAATGACAGCAAGGCCACAAATGCGCAGGCCGCTGAACAGGCGTTGAAAACATATCCGCGCGTTCACTGGATTGTCGGCGGCGTGGCCAAGGCCGAAGGCATCACGCCACTGGAACCTTATTTCGAGCGCGTGGCCGGCGCCTATCTGATTGGTGAAAGCGAGAAGGCGTTCGAAGGAACACTGGACGGCAAGGCGCCGACCCAGCGCTGTGGCACTTTGGACAAGGCCGTTCGCGCGGCCTATGAAACGGCCAAAGCGTCTGGTGAGGATGACCCGGTCGTCTTGCTCTCGCCAGCCTGCGCAAGCTTTGACCAGTACCGCGATTTTGAAGCACGCGGCGATGCGTTTCGTGACAGCGTCGCGCGCCTGCGCTCCGAGGTCGACGTGCCCGAAAGCGTCGCGGGCTAGGGGCGCGCCATGGTCGAGGTTGCCCTTCGTCCGCGCTCATCCCCTGCTTTCCTGCTGGAGTGGCAGCGCGGGGTAAACTGGCCCATCCTGCTGGCGGCCTTTGTTCTGATTGGTGTTGGGTTGACAATGGCGCTGGCTGCAGGCCCGCCCGCGGCGGCGCGGCTTGGGTATGCAGACAGCTTCTTCTTTGTGAAGCGCCAGGTCGGGTTTGCGGCGGTTGCAGCGATCGTTCTGATCTGC
>JBCCMX010000096.1:0-8725 GCA_039026135.1 Pseudomonadota bacterium
ATGCGCGCGTCATTGCTGGCGCATTTGAAGGCATGAACTGCCTGATTGCCTATTCGGTCAAGGCCAATGGAAATCTCGGCGTTCTCAAAACGCTCGCTGCTGAAGGTTGCGGCGCTGATGTCGTGAGCGGCGGCGAGCTGCGCCGCGCACTGAAAGCCGGTATTCCGGCCGCGAAAATCGTTTTCTCGGGCGTTGGCAAAACGAAGGAAGAGATGGTGCTTGCGCTTGAGCAAGGCATCCATCAGTTCAATGTTGAAAGCGCCGCCGAGTTGGCCACCCTGTCAGAAGTGGCGCTGGCGGTCGGTGCTGTTGCGCCTGTTGCCATTCGCGTGAACCCTGATGTGGCTGCCGGCGGTCATCCAAATATTTCGACCGGCAAGGCCGGCGACAAATTCGGCGTTCCATGGGCCGAAGCGCCCGAACTGTATCATCAGATCAATGCGCTGCCGGGTGTCGAAGCGGTGGGCGTTGATGTCCATATCGGCTCGCAGATCGGTGATCTGGCCCCTATGCGCGCGGCTTTCGAAAAGACGATTGGGCTCGTTAAGTTTCTGCGCGATGCCGGCCATGACCTTCAGCGTGTTGATCTCGGCGGCGGTTTGGCCATCCCGTATCAGAACGGCGACAAGCCGGCGCCGCCGTCTGACTACGCACAAATGATCCGAGAGTTGACCGAGGGTCTCGGACTGCAGGTCATTCTTGAACCTGGACGCGTGATCGCTGGCAATGCCGGCATCATGATCGCTCAGGTTCTTTATCACAAACCTGCACCTGATCGCGAGTTCTTGATCATTGATGCGGGCATGAATGACCTGATGCGCCCGGCGCTTTATCAGGCCCATCACGATGTTCTGCCACTGGATGCGCCAGCGCCGGATGCGCCGACAAAGCCATATGACGTTGTCGGCCCGATTTGCGAGTCGACCGACAAGTTTGCCGAGGCGCGTCATTTGCCAGAGCTTGCTGCCGGTGCGCGCATTGCCTTTATGTCATGCGGGGCATATGGCGCTGTTTTGTCCAGTCAGTACAATGCGCGGGGTCTGGTCGCTGAAGTTCTGGTTGACGGTGACCGGTTTGCAGTAGTTCGCCAGAGACCGAGTTTTGAGCAGATGATCGAATTGGAGCAAATACCCGATTGGCTAATCTAACCCACTATTCCGGCGTGACGAACCGCATCGCGAAAACGTTGCGGCGCATGCGGAATATTGAGGTTTGGCGGGCCTATTGGCCCATGTTCGCGCTGATCACCGTGTTTGTCGCGGCAGCGGTCTTGGGCGTATTTGAGCAGGCCAGCGACCAAACAGCGGCATTTGCTGTTCTCGTCTTTCTGGCCGGGCTGCTGATCACCGCTCTGCGCGGTCTGAAACGCTATCGCAGTGTGTCGCGTGAGCGGGCCATTGAGGCGCTTGACGCCCAGTCGGAGCTTCGGCCCATCACGTCTCTTCAGGATCGGCCGGCGCGGCCCGGTCCAGACAATTCTGATCTTTGGCGCGCGCATCAAAAACGGGTCTTTGAGAGTATTCGCACTTTGTCGGTGCCGCGCTTTGGCGAGGTATGGCGCAAGCTTGATCCGCTATATCTTCGGTTCCTGGCGCCGCTTGTGCTTGTCGGTCTGTTCGTCAGTGCCGGTTTGCAGGGCCCAGCGCGGATTGTCTCGGCCTTCTCGCCAGATTTTGGCAGTCTGCTTGGCGCCGACCGCGTGCGTATCGAGGCCTGGATCACGCCGCCAGACTATACCGGGCGCGCGCCCATCCTGTTCAAGCCGGATCAGAACGATGCCCGGGTGCCAGCCGGATCCGTTATGACCATTCGGGTGCAAGCACCATCATCGCCGCAATTGATCACACGCAGCGCGGGCGATCGTCTCAAACAGCCCTTTGAGGCAACGCCTGACGGGGCGTATGAAATCTCTGCATCGATCGCTGGTGATACGCGTGTCTCGATTCATTGGTGGGGCGAAAGGCGCGCCTGGTCGATCTTCGCCTCACCAGACGATCCGCCATCGGCCATCTTCGTGGAAGTCCCCCTGCTGGGTGAGAATGACCGCACGGAGTTCAGCTGGTCTGTCAGCGACGATTATGGCGTCGCATCCCTATCGCTCGCTTTGCGGCCAGCCGGTCAGGACATGGAGGATGATCTCGTCGCGATTGATCTTGGCGCCGTGTTTCCAACCGAAGCCGAAAGTGAAGCCGCACTGGATCTCACCCGTCATCGCTATGCCGGGCTGCGGGTTGAGGCGCGGTTGATCGCGGCTGATGGCGCCGGGCAAACCGGCATAAGCGATCCGCATGTTTTCATCCTGCCGGAGAAACTGCTTTTGCAACCGCTGGCCAAAGCCATACAGGATGTTCGGGTGACCATCCTGCGCGAGGATGCACCCTTTGAGGCGGCGGACCAGAACGAGGATGGGCTTGTTCAAGATGCTCTCTTTGCAAGTGCAACGCAGCGCCTGGAACAGGCCTCGGACGGCATTCGCCGCGCTGTCATCATGCTTGAGGCCATCACCTATGAGGCGCCGCGCTACTTTGAAGATATTCTGATCTATTCGGGACTTCGCTCCGCGCAGCATCAATTGTCTGTTGCCTCGTCGCTTGAGGAAGCCAAGGCGCTGGAGCCGCTCTTGTGGGGCCTTGCGCTACGCGCCGAGTATGGCACTGCGGCTGATGCCCTCGCGGCGCTGCAGGCGGCCCGCGCCGCTCTGGAGGAAGCCTTACGGGACGGTGCCAGCGAGGAAGAAATTCGCCGCCTCATGGAAGCCTTCAAGGATGCCGCCCAGAATTATCTCGCTGCCCGTATGGCCGAAGCCCTGGCCAATGGTCTTGAAGCGCCGCCCTCGGATATGGACAGCGCGCAGCGCGGTGGTTCGTCAATGGGCGGCCAGGATTTTGCCGACATGCTGGATGCCCTGGAAGACCTGACCGAGACCGGCGCAACCGATCAAGCCCGCCAATTGCTCGCCGACATTACGAACATGCTGGAGAATCTCGAATTTCAGCAAGGCCAGGGATCGGGGCAAGGACTGCCTGGGCTGCCCGGAGAAGCCGGCGAGGATGGTGAGGATCTGCCTGAAGACGAGCGCGAGTTGTCCGACACAATGCGCGAACTGTCAGAACTGCTTCGTCAGCAAAGAGAGCTGAACGACGAGACCTTGGCCCAGCAGCGTGGCGAGGGCGGGCAACAGACAGGACCGGGCGGACTGGGGGAAGGCCGTGAAAATGGTGAAGGCTTCGAGGATCTTCCAGACTGGATGGATGGCGAAGGCGGGCCGTCGCTTGCCGAGCGTCAGCAACGGCTGGGCGATCTGGTTGAGGAGCTTGCGCGCCGGCAAGGCGAAGGCGGTCAGGCCTTCGGCGAGGATGAAGACGGCGCTTCCGGGCTTCTCGACGAGGATATCCTGGAAGCCATCGAGCGTGCGCAGCGCCGCGCCGGGCGCGCGCTGGAAGATGGCAATGAGGGCCGCGCTCTGCGAAGCCAGGAGCAAGCCACGCGGCAATTGCGGGAGCTTGCTGAGGGCCTCGCCGAAGCGCTGGACGCTTTACGACTGGAGCGTCTGGGCGAGGCGCAAGACGGTCAGCGCGGCTCTGCCGACCCATTCGGACGCTCCAGTACGGGCGGAATTGATGACAGCAATTCTGTGGATATCCCTGACCAGATCGAACGTCAGCGCGCGCGAGACATTCTTGATGAACTGCGACGCCGATTTGGCGAAACACCTAGCGAAGACGAAAGAGACTATTTGGAGCGGCTACTCGACCGCTTCTAGTTCGGTTTCATCCGTTGTGCTGGCATCGTCAGGGCGGGGTTTGCGAAATTTCAGCGTCATGCGATCACTTTCGCCGATGGCGAGATAAGGCGCTGGGTCAAAGCCCTCAATCGTGTTGCCCTCAAAATCGCTGTCGCGGCTGCTGGGTGGCAATGTCCACACGCCAAAAGGATGGTCTGCCGTATCAGCCGGGTTCGCGTTCACTTCGCTGGCGGCGACAAATTCAAAGCCGGATGCCGCGGCAAGCGCTTTGACGAAATCCTCATGCACATAGCCGCTGCGCGCCCGCGGATCCTGTTCCATGCTTGAAGGCAACCGGTGCTCGACGACGCCCAGGATCCCCCCGGGCCTGAGGGCGGCGAACGCATCATCAAAAAACTTGGCCGCATAGTCTTGTGCCATCCAATTGTGGACATTGCGGAATGTCAGCACGGTGTCGACCGATCCCGGCGGTGCGAACGCACCGGGCAAGTGGGAGAAGGATGATAGCTCAACGGTCCCGAATGTATCAGGATCACTCTCAAAAGCGGCCTTGTAGTCGCTCATCAACTGCTCTGTACGCTCACGTCGCGCGCCCTCATAAGCAGTAGGATCAAAACCGGCCCCAATCAGTTTGCCGCCGCCATTCTTCAGGAAGGGCGCAATGATTTTCGAATACCAACCGCCGCCTGGCCAGATTTCAACCACGGTCTCATTGTTGGCAATCTCGAAGAAGATCATCGTCTCGACCGGATTGCGCCATATGTCGCGGGCTTTTTCATCATCGCTTCGCCACGCGCCGGCAGCGGCCCATTCCAGCGACCCTGTAGCCGGACCCTCTTCCACGACCTCTGGCGGCGTGTCCGCGACCGGTTCAGGTGCCGGATCTGCCGCTTGAGAACATGCGGCGAGCAAACAGGCGCCCGCGCCAATAAACCAAATCGACTTCATAACCGTCTCCCAAGGGGTTGAATCACGTGCATACGTATCCAAATAACTCACGTGGCAGCGCTGCCAAGCGGGTTGCCATCGGATTATTTGCCAGTGCCGAAATTCGGGCTGAACCAGCAAGTGTCCGCCACAAAAAACGCCCAGCGTTTCAAACTGCGCGGGGCACAGTTGCTACTGAAAGGACTGACTCTGATGAGTACGATTGATTTGACCCCCCTTTATCGAACGGTTGTTGGCTTTGATCGCATGGCCAATATGATTGATTCGGCCAGCCGTCTGGACGCTGCCCAAGGCTATCCCCCCTACAATATTGAGCGCGTGGCCGACGATGAATTCGCGATAGAAATCGCTGTCGCCGGGTTTAGCGATGACGATCTGGAAATTGAAACAAAAGACGGCTTGCTGACGATTGCTGGCCGCAAAGCCCAGAATGACGAGGCACCACAGCGCGAGTTTCTGCATCGCGGCATTGCCGAGCGCGGTTTTCTCCGCCGGTTCCAACTCGCCGACCATGTGATTGTCACAGGCGCGACGCTGCAGAATGGATTGCTGCGTGTTGATCTCGTCCGTGAAGTACCCGAAGCCAAGAAGCCCAAGAAGATTGCAATCAGCAAAGCGGGTGCAAAACCAAGCAAACCCAAACTGATCGACAGCAAGGATGTCTCTGCGGCCTAATCGCTTAGACGATATATATATGAGAAGCGCCCTGAACGATCCGTTCAGGGCGTTTTTGTTAGGCGGCGAAAGGGCCAGCCTTGGACAGCATATTCTCGTAAAAGGCCAGACTGTCCCGCACGAATGCGGCCTTTGTAAACTGGGCGTGATAAGAGGCTTGACCGCCCGCGACGATTGTGGCGGCAAGCTCTTTGTCCTCGATCACACGGGTCATGGCTCTGGCCAGCGCTTCAACATCATTCTTGGGGATCAGCAACCCGTTTACTTCATTCTCAACATAGGCGGCCGGCCCAACGGCATCTGCTGCGACCAAGGGGCGGTCAGCTGCCCAGGCATCAACCGTGACCGTGCCGAAGGGTTCATACCGCGATGGGAACGCGACGAAATCGCAAGCGGCAAGCAGACTGCCGCGATCGTTTCGCCAGCCGAGAAACCGCACCCGATCGTCAAGGCCCAGTGATGCGCATTGGGCTTTCAATTCGTCCTCTAGCGGCCCCTCGCCAGCGATCCAGACGTAGAGGCCCGGCACCTTGGCGGTGGCATCCAGCAGTGTATCCAGGCCCTTTTTTTCGTGCAGGCGCGCAAGAGCAAGTGCAACAGGGGCGTCATCGGGTGTTTGCAGAATGGCGCGCGGCGTTGGCTCATCACCGGTAAAGTCAGCATAGGTATGAACAATGCCGGAGCGATCATCGGCCACGCCCTGCTCGCGAATATGGCGCAGCAGATCTTTGGTGAGCCCAATATGCCACTCACATTGCTCGAACCGGGCGAGCTTGTAATATCCGCCATACCAGCCGATCGATCGATTGCGATAGGCTGCGGGCGCAAACTCTCCGGCTCGGCCCATCCAGTACTCGATGATGTCAGGCTTGAATTGCGTGATGGCACGGTCAAGCACACGCCGCGTCGGCCCGCGCCACATCCGGTTGAAGCTTGCCGTATCAACGCCAATGCCCGCCGCGCCAAATTTCTGCAGGCGCACTGCGTTGTTCGCACGCGTCACCACATGCTGGTCGATACCAGCTTCTGCCAGCGCCAGGACAGATTCCAGCATGATGTTCTCAGCCCCACCTTCGGCCGCACCTGCCATCACGTGCATTACGCGCATTGTTGTCTTACCTCATCGAACCGCTTGTTGTGCTGACCTAAGCCATTCGGCGCATTTAAGATAGCTCGGATCGCCGCGGCTCATAGAACGAGCTGTGTTTGCGTCACCAGCGCGACCGCTTTGCCGGCTGCATCGCGAATGTCGGTTTGCCAGATCGACAGGCGACGCCCGGTTTTGACCGGCCTCGCCGTTGCGGTCAGAACCGTCCCGATTGGCGGGCCGCTCAGAAAATTCGTCTTGCTCTCTATGGTCGTCGTGCCCGAAGCCCCGTCGGGCAAAACCAGAAACGCGCCAATCCCGCCAACCATATCGGCGAAGGCCATGATCGCCCCGCCATGCAGCGTATCGCCCGTTGTGCAGATCTCTTTGCGTACCGTCAGCTCGCCAACAACTTCGTTTTTTTGGGCGCTGATGATTTTAACGCCAAGTGTGTTGGCAAACGGCATGGCGTCTTGAAGGTTATGGTCCATATCGGTGTCCCTGTTGTATCATTATTGCATCAGACCTCAGCTGACTTTGCGGCAGTCAAATATGCCTGCCTTGGCAGCATGCCCGGCTTGGCGTACAGGAGGCGGCTCTATTCCGCGAAGGCTTACCGATGACCGACTATCGCCTGTTTGGGGCCGAAACCTCTCCATATTCCATCAAAGTGCGCGCGTTCCTGCGCTATAAGGGCGTTGATTTTGAGTGGATCGATCGAAGCCAGGCGACCGAGGAAGAGTTTCAGGCGCTCTCACGCGTCCCGACTGTGCCGCTGCTCTTGTCACCCAACCGCCCCGCCAATCAGGACTCGACCAGCATTCTTGCCAGCCTGGAGGCCGATCATGCCGAGCCATCGGCGGTGCCTGACGATCCAGCCTGCGCCGCGCTTGCCCTCATTCTAGAGGACTATGCCGATGAATGGCTGAACAAGCTGATGTTTTTCAATCGCTGGGGCCAAAAGCCTGACCGTGAAGTGGCCGGCGAACGCACAATGGAACAGCTTCTGAACGGCAATCTGCCGCGCGCGAAAAAGAAAACGCGAGACCAGATCGTGAAGCGTATGCGCGACCGGCTGCCCCTGGTCGGCGTTGAGCGCAAGAATGAGAAAGTGCTCAAACCGTCTTTTGAACGGTTTTTCCTGCTCTTGAACGCCCATCTCGAAAAGAGCCTGTTCTTGTTTGGTGGGCGCCCGTCGGCGGCTGATTTTGCGCTGGCCGGTCAGGCCAAGCAGCTTTTGATGGACCCGACACCTGGCGATGTGTTGCGCGCCAATGCGCCCTTTGTGGTGGCCTGGAGCGAGTTTATGGAGCAGCCCAAGGCGGGTGGTCCATTTGTACCGCTTGGCGAGGCGCCGGACACGCTGCTAACCCTTTTCCGCGACGAAATCGCGGTCACATATCTGCCCTGGGCGCATGCTAATCTGGCGGCTGCAAAAGCCAGCGCGCCGCGTGTTGAGGTGACGCTCGACGGCAAGGCCTATGATCAGGTGACCCAGCACTATGCTGCCCGATCCTTCCAGTCAGTGATCAAGGCGGTGCAGCAACTGAAATCGGCGGAAGGCCTTGACGGCTTCCTGGAAGACGCCGGCGCAAAGGCCTATCTCGATTTGCTGGATGCGCCGGTTTGATCGCCGCTCTGATCGGCCCATAGATCAAACGTCACGACAGTGATGCGCCGCTCTGCGACGCTGACCTCCGGCACATCGTTCTGCGTGAAGGGCACGAACACCGACGCGCCGCCATTTTGCGGCAGGATTTCGAGCAGATCGCCCGCGCCATGGTCCAGCACCGCTTTGACGATGCCAATACGCGCTTGTGTCGGCCCGAGGACAGCCATGCCGACCAGATCGTCAATGTAGAATTCATCGTCACCGGTTTCGGGCAAGCTGTCGCGCCAGACGTGCAAGCGAACCCCCTTCAGCGCGTCCCATTCCTCTTTTTGTCGGCGCTGTTTGGGTGAGACAATGAAATGGTCCTTGGCAACGCGAACAGACTTAGCTTCGAGCAGGACGTCGCCCGTCTCGTCAAGCAAGGGGCCGTAGTCGAAAATCGCGTCTGGATCGTCGGTGAAGCTTTTCACCCGGACATCGCCGCGTACACCGTGGGCACCCGATAATATACCAACTGTCACAAGAGGCCGGGCCGTTTGGGTCATTTTCATGCATCTGTCGCAGAAGGAAGAGGATGGAAAGGTTTCATTTTTACGCTGGTCTGTCTAGGAATGCGCGCTCCGAATAAAGGGACTAGGCGATGAGCGAGAAATTGGCG
>JBCCMX010000097.1:0-8535 GCA_039026135.1 Pseudomonadota bacterium
GAGACCGAGGGCCGGCCCGCGCATCCGCGATATTCTGGGGCCCTCAATATTGCATGTCTAACCGCTTGCCTGGCATCGCCGCGGCAGGGCGGGCCTATAGGCCAAATGTCTCCAGCGCGGCCTTGGCGATCGGCTCGCCCCATTCCTGCAGGAAATGCCCGCCATCGGCGATTTCCATCGGCGCGGGGCAATTGGCGATACAGCTGCGCACATCGGCCATAACCGGCGGGCCGAGCACGGGGTCGGTCATGCCAATCGCCATAAAGCTTGGCCCCTGCCAGTCATTCGTCCAGAAGGCGCGCGCTTTCAGCGATGTCTCAAGGCCGGCGCCTGACAGCGCATTCAGCGGTTTGTCATCCTCTTTGAACATGGCCAGTTCCGGGAAGCTGCGCACGCCGGCCTTATAGCGCGCATCGGGGAAAGGCGCATTATAGGCTTCGGCCTCTTCATCGCTGAGGACCGGCGTGCCGCGCTTCATCATCGCGCCAATGTCGAGATCATGCGTCTGGCGATTATAGGCGCGCCAGGCGGCAAAGCCGGGGCTCGGCGTGCCGCCATCGGGCAGCGCCGTGTTCATTACCAGCAATTGCTTGTAGCGCGCCGGCGCTGCCATGGGCAGGGTCAGACCGAGAATGCCGCCCCAGTCCTGGCAGACAAGGCAAACATCCTGCAGGTCAAGATACGCGACCAGGGCCAGCAAGGCACCGCGGTGGAAGTCGAAGGTGTAGACGTCTTCATCAACCGGCTTGTCCGAACGGCCGAAACCGAACAGATCCGGCGCAACGACGCGATAACCTGCCTGCAAAAAGACCGCCGCCATTTTGCGATAGAGGAAAGACCAGGTCGGCTGGCCATGCAGGCAGAGAAAGACTGGACCGCTGCGTGGGCCTTCATCAATATAGGCGAGCCGCAGGCCCTCATAGCCGGGCAGATCCTCGATATAATTGGGCGAGTAATCCCAGCCGCGAACGGCAGCAAATCTGTCTTCAGGTGTTCTGAGCGCATCTATCGGCATGTCGTCTCCTTACTTTACAGCGCTTGTTCGACATCTTGCCCGTTCAGACAAGAGCGCGATCTATTTGACGCCGGGGCAGATGTTCAAAAACGCCTGTGCGGCGACCTCTTGCTCTTGGCGCGCCCTTCCTGTATGTGCGCGGTTTGCAAATTCAGGCGTCGGTCAGAAATCGATGCCCCAGCCGACAGAAGAGACACCGCGATGAAAGCCGAAGGCCATCCAGATTATCACTTTATCACCGTCGTTATGACTGACGGGACAGAGTATCAGACCCGCTCCACATGGGGCAATGAGGGCGATCGACTGGTGCTGGATATCGATTCCAGCTCGCACCCGGCCTGGACCGGCGGCACCTCCACGCTCGACCGGGGCGGACGTGTTTCGCGCTTCAAGGACAAATTTAAAGGCTTTATGTAGCCCGCCACCGATCCAAAAAACAATGCACCCCGGCCCGGCGGCCGGGGTTTTTTATTTCGCCTAAGCTGCATCAGGCAACCGGAACAGCCCCGCATCCGATAGGTTTCGGCTGGCAGGCCCCGTCAGTCGCCGAGCGCGCTTAACCCCTCAAGGGTGCGCACGCGGCCAGGCGCTGTTTTCAGCGATAGCTGATAATATTCGCGCGCCTTCTGCTTGTCTCCAAGCTCACGATGAACATGGCCCACCAGCTCTGCCATAGGCTGAACGGGCTGCGGCGGGCCGACATCAAGCGGCCAGCCGGTTTCAATCTCAGCGACCTGTTCAAGCTTTGCGATGGCGCTCTGTGTATCGCCTTCGGCCAGCGCAATTTGCCCCTCAAGCGCCAGATGCTGCAAGGCGGGCGCAACGTCCGGGCGGCGCCCCGCAGCGGGCACCTTCGGCGCGCCCATGGCTACAAGCGCCTCTCGCGCACGGTCCATCTCACCGCGATGCAACGCCCGGATACCCTGAAAGTAAAGATCCGTCGTCACCGCATAAGGCGACAGGCCCGTATGGTCGATATCGACATCGGCAAGCGCATGGTCCCAGTCCTGCGTGTCAATCAAGTAGGCCGCGCGCGTCTCGATATAATGCATGCGCGCCATCTTATAGTCTGGATAGCGTTCGACCTGATCGGCGATTTTGCCGATATAGTCGCGTGCTTCATCGAACGCGCCCTTTTGCTGTAGGCCGTAGGGGAGCCAGCTGAGCGAGTGGAAGGTCTCGGGGTGGTATCGATCCTCGGGATTGGGCTGGCGAGAGACCGCTTCATGGAACGATGTCTTGTTGCGCGCGACACCCTCTTCCCACATGGCCAGCGGGTAGAAGATATGCGCACCCATATGCAGGGCGTGCACCGCTGACGGGGCAACTTTGATATAGTCGCGGGCGGCGCGCAAACCGAGCGGCGCATGAACCGGATCGTCGTAGCTGTGAATGTTATAGTGGAGCGCGCCTGGATGCAGCGGGTTCTTTTCAAGGATCGCCTCGGTTACGGCGGCCGCGCGCATGTAATAATAGGGTTTGCGGCCATCAGACCGGGCCAGGATCGACAGGGCATAGAATGCGGCGGCGTCGAGATCATCGGGGTATTTTTTATGCAGATCATACAGCGCATCTGAGTAATCGATCCGGCGCGCCAGCCGGTCACCCTCCTGCAGCAGAATATCGAGTGTTCGCAGATAATCTCGCTCGCGCTCGGTCTGCCCGCGCTCAATGCGCGCTTCAGATGTTTCCCCAAGCCGCGCGAAGGAGGCGCGCGCGGCAGCAAGATCAGACCGCGGCCACAAGGCATGCCAATGGGTCAGGGTTTCGCCCCAGATCGCCATGACAAAATCAGGGTCGATCTCAAGCGTCTTCTGAAATGAGGCGCGGGCATCCTCATACTCGAAATTGTGTAATTGCAGCAGGCCAACAAGAAAGACCGATTTGGCCTCGCGCGCGCCGGTCGCCTCGAAGGTCGTCTGTCCGTATTGCTGCAGGTTGGCTGTACCCTGAGCGGCGACGGCGTCGGGCGATTGCAGGGTTTCGCATGCCGGAAGGCTGATCAGGGCCGTCGCCAGTGCGATACCGCGAATGCGGGTCCAGTGCGTCATCGATACGTCCTCCGCTTGCATCCGGGCCAGCACGTATCAGCGTGTTCGCCCGATCTTTTAACCAATCTTATTTCGCCAAGATGCGAAAATAAAGATCAAAAACTCGACCAAGAGCCAACTTCTGGCGCGTCCATCGCGCGCCTACTCGTCGAAATCAAAATCATCAAGCGTGTGGCCTGGGTCCGGCCAGGACATATGCATATCTTCCAGCGCGCCGCGGACCACGCGGGCAATCATCGCATTGCGGCGCGTGCGGCTGTCCGCCGGCACAATATACCACGGGGCATAAGGGGTTGAGCAGCGCTCCACCATGGTCTGATAGGCAGCCATGAAATCTGGCCACAGCTTGCGGTCTTCAAGATCACTTGAATGGAACTTCCAGCGTTTGTGGCGCTCGGTAATACGCTCTTTCAGGCGAAGGCCCTGTTCTGCATAGCCGAGATTCAACATGAATTTCAGGATCGTGATCTTGTTTTCGGACAAGTGCTTCTCGAACGCATTGATCTGCTCATAGCGCTGCTCGATCGCATCGGCGGGTGCAAAGCCGCGCACTTTGGCCACCAGCACATCCTCATATTGCGAGCGATCAAACACGCCGATACGGCCCTTGCGGGGCACCGCGGCATGAACGCGCCAGAGATAGTCATGCGCACGCTCGGTCTCGCTCGGTGCCTTGAAAGCCTCTATCTGCATGCCAAGCGGGCTCGTTAGCGAGAAGACACTGCGGATCACCCCGCTTTTTCCGGACGTGTCCATGCCCTGCAGAATGACCAAGAGCGCGCGATCACGATTGGCATAGAGCTTGTCCTGGAGCTCATCAATGACCGCGGCATCCTTGCGCAGGCTGACCCGCGCGAGCTTCTTGTCATCGAACAGGTCGCGATCGTCAGTGCGGCGTGACGCGAGCTTGAAAGGCGTGCCAGGCGCAGCGATCAATGCGTCCCTGACGGCCTGAATATCTGGCTGTGTCACCCGCGAACTCCTTGAAACAATGGAAAAAGCCGCGCCATGACAGCGCGGCTTCAAACAGAGTGCAAGCAGATGACTGCTTTACGATGAATAATATTCGACGACCTGTGCAGGTTCCATCTGGACCGGGTAAGGCACATCAGACAGTTCCGGAATACGCACAAAGGTGGATGTCATCGCTTTTGGATCGACCTCGACATAGTCCGGCACATCGCGCTCGGGCGAGCCAAGCGCTTCGAGAACCAGCGCCATATTGCGAGACTTTTCGCGGATCTGAACCACATCGCCGGGCTTGAGCAGATAAGAGCCGATATTGGTCTTTGTGCCGTTCACGGTGACATGGCCATGATTGACGAACTGGCGCGCAGCAAAAATCGTCGGTACGAATTTCGAGCGATAAACAAAGGCGTCGAGGCGCGACTCCAGCAGACCGATCAGATTTTCAGCCGTGTTGCCCTTGCGGCGGGATGCCTCGTCAAAGGTCCGGCGGAACTGTTTCTCAGTGATATCGCCATAGTAGAATTTAAGCTTCTGCTTGGCCATCAGCTGCATGCCAAAGTCAGAGACTTTGTTACGCCGGTTCGGGCCATGCTGACCGGGGCGATTGGGGCGTTTGTTGACCGGTGATTTGGGGCGACCCCAGATATTCTCGCCGACACGGCGATCAATCTTGTACTTCGTCGAGTGACGACGTGACATAGCAATACCTATTTTTTGACGTGGGCTGGTCGCTTCACACTTGAAGCGACGATTACAACGGCAGCACCACACCGACCCGTCCTGAAGCGCCGTCTAAAACAGGATCAAGGTGCCAAAGTCAAGCCGCCGGTTCAGCAAGGCGCGACATTAGAAGTCTTCATGGCCCAGATGGTCGGCCATCGTGGTCTTGTCATCGCGCTCAAGGCGCCATGTATACCAGGCCACAATGATCCAGCTGAGCTGCAAAAGCAGCCCGGTTGATACCGCGACCCAGCCGGGGATCGGCCCGATATGCGCGCGGTACATCAGCTCTTCCCAGGAAGAGACATCTCGCGGGTGAATGAGGATCTTGCCATAATAGGCCATGCCCTGAATGGCGAACAGCCAGCCATAATTGCGGCGCAGGCGATGGCCGAGCGCGCGCAGCGCCGTCACGCGGTATTGCGGGCTGATATAATCATCTGAAATCGGATGGCCCTTGTCCTGGCGCAGGGTCATCGGTTTGCCTTTCAGGATCGGCACATAGATGGCGAGCTCTAGCAGGCGCGCACGATATTTCCAGACGGTGAAATAGCGATAGCGCCGCGCCTCCAGAAATAGGAACATGACAGATAACAGCCCGACCAGAACGATGGGCAACGGACTGGCACGCTCATTGGAGAAAGCGACTGAGAGCGCAATGCCGGTTGAGACAACCGCCCAGTTCGTCGTCATGTCGAGGCGTTGGCGCCAGATTGTCGAGCGATAGACCTCTGCGCGGTAAAGGTGGGCGAGTGCGCCAGCCTCTGCCCCGCTGACGCGTGTCTCAATCGGGTCCGAATCAGGGTCCTGCATGACAGAAAGTATAGAGCCGTGAACGCTTTAGGCTACAGCTTGCAGGCGAAAAACGTTTTTGAGGCGCGCAGACCCCTCGGCGCTAGCCGCGCCCGCGATAGGGTGCAACGCCGGTTTCGGGCACATAGAGCCCGCCTGGAACCGGACCTGTCTGCCAGAAGACATCAATCGGAATGCCGCCACGCGGATACCAGTAACCGGAAATGCGCAGCCAGCTGGGACCGAGCAGTTCTGCCAGATCTTTACCAATCCGCACCGTGCAATCTTCGTGAAATGCGCCGTGATTTCGGAAACTGGTCAGGTAGAGTTTCAAGCTCTTGCTCTCGACCAGCCATTCGCCCGGCGCATAATCGATAACCAGATGTGCAAAATCAGGCTGCCCTGTAACCGGGCAAATGGAGGTGAACTCGGGGCAGACAAACCGTGTGAGATAAAGCGTTCCGGCATGTGGATTGGCAACGCGCTCGAGTTCAGCCTCCTCTGGCGAGGCGGGGATATTGGCGGCCTGACCCAATTGGCCAAGGTTTTTGTAAATGTCAGAACTCATGCGCCGCCTCCGAAAATCGTGAGCAAGTCAAAGCGCAGACCAAGATAGGTGAAATAGGAGATCAGCAGAATAGCGCCTTCCCAGCGGGCCAGTTTGCGGCCGGTAAAGGCAAATAGCGCCAGCAGGAAGATGGACAGAGCGAGCGCGCCAATATCTGTCCAAGTCACAAGGCTGCTCGCCAGCCCGTACTGCATCGCGGCCACATCAAGCGGCAAGGTGCCCAGCACATGCCCATCGCCCGCAATCGAGAACGGGAAGACGATGGCCGACACACCGACAATGCCGAGAACGTTGAACACGTTTGACCCAAGCACATTGCCCAGCGCCACATCAGCCTTGCCCTTCCGCGCGGCCATGATGGAGGTAACAAGCTCTGGCAGGCTGGTGCCAATGGCGAGAATGGAGAGGCCAATCACTGCCTCTGAGACACCGAGCGCGCGGGCGGCCGTCGACCCACCATCCACCAGCCACTGGGCGCCAAAAATCACGCCGGCAATACCGCCAGCCGTCAAGACGATGGACAGCCAGAGCGGGTCATCGCTGTCAAACTCCTCCGCCTCGCCGCCATGCACAGCGCCCGCGGCGCTTTCAGCGCGCCGATCAAGGATGATGGATGACAATAAGTAGGTCAGCAAGATCGCGACAAGAATGATCCCGGTGAGGCGGGTGAACTGGTCAAACCAAACGAGCGCGACGAAAATCAATGTGACCATGACCATGACGAGGCCATCACGCGCCAACGCCCGCGGGGAGGTCGCAAAGGCGCGCACAAACGCCGCTGCGCCAATCACCAGCATGATATTGGCAACGTTCGAGCCGACCACATTTCCGATGGAAAGCCCCACCGCGCCGCTGTCGAGCGCATCAAGACTGGTCACCAGCTCCGGCAGGCTTGTGCCGAACCCGACCAGGGTGAGACCAATCACCAGTTCCGACATGCCAGCTTTGCGCGCCACGCCGACAGAGCCGCGCACCAGGATTTCACCACCGACGAAAAGCAGCGCGAGCCCGCCGGCAATCAAAAGCGCTGTGAACATATCCGGTCGCCCCTTATCGGTTTCCCATCCTGGTATCGCCTAGCTAAAGCAGAGCGCCGGTTGGGTAAATAAGGTGATACAGGACAAGGCAAGCACGATATCACACCCTGACAAGTGCGCTTTGACGCTTTGAACTTGGCCCACTCGGGCATAAAGATGCGAGCGATCAGCCGGCAGACAGGAGGCACTATGGCGAATCCACAAGCCCCATCACACCACCTGCTTAACCGTTTGGAACGCGCCGTTGAAGGGGCCCCTTTTCGCAACATGATCACAGCGTTGATCATCGTGAACGCAATTATTCTCGGCGTGCTGACCTATGCGCATCAAATGCCGCGCGAGGTGACGCTCAGTCTTGAAACCTTTGACCGGGCGGTGACCTGGATCTTTGTTGCCGAGATCGCCGTCAAACTGATTGTCTATCGCGGGCGGTTTTTCCAGAGCGGATGGAACTGGTTTGATTTTCTTGTCGTCGGGATTTCGATCGTATCTGCCGGCCAGGGATTTGCCGTGTTGCGCGCCATGCGGGTCTTGCGGGTGCTGCGCCTGTTGCATGTTGTGCCGATGATGCGCCGAATTACCGAAGCGCTGCTGAAGTCACTGCCCGGCATGGGCGCCATACTCGCCGTGCTGGCTCTGCTGACCTATGTCGGCGCGGTGATGGCGACCAATATGTTTGGCCAGACAGACAATCCGGAGGTCAAACAGCTGTTTGGCGACCTGCCAAGTTCGGCTTTCTCGCTGTTTCAAGTCATGACCATGGACGGATGGCGGTTCGAAGTGGTGCAAAAAGTGGTCGATGACGGCAATCCTTACGCTCACGCCTTCTTTTTGATCTTCATATTCATTGCCAGTTTTGCCGTGCTGAACCTGTTCATTGCGCTGATCGTCGATGCCCTGGCCGCTGACCAGCGCGCGGCGACCGAAGGCCATCTCGACGAGCTGGAAGAAGAGATCGAGGAAGAGTTCAGCAGCGCCGACAAGGAGCGCGATGAAATACTCGATCTGCTAAAGGAGCTGAAAGCCGAAATCGCCGAGCTCAAAACGTCCCGCAGCTTCAAGGCCGACTGACAATAGCAGGCTCAGCACGGGGCAATGTTCGGCGTGTGGTTGTAGACCCTCACACATTCACGAATTTCACGCTATACAGTCTGAATGTCGATTTGGACCAAACTGATTGAAGGCGGCAAACGCCTGTTCGAACCTGAGGGCGTTGTCAGCGCGCTGCCGGACGGGGAAGACTGCGCGCCGGATCCAAATGATATGGGGTTTACCGCCGCTGTGGTCGGCCTCGGGGCCAAGATGGCAAAAGCCGACGGGCGGGTGACCGACGATGAGATCATGGTCTTCTCTCGCGTCTTCCAGACCGCACCCGAAGATGCC
>JBCCMX010000098.1:0-8527 GCA_039026135.1 Pseudomonadota bacterium
AACGACCCGTGCCTTCAATCCGAGTTTGCTGAGCGACGCTTTGAGATGGTTCGCGCGCTGTTTCAAATCGATTGTTGGAGAGGTGGCGACGAGTGAAAAGACTTTCGGGGCGGTGCGCCGCGCGCGTTGAACGCCTTCCTTCACCCGCGAGAGGATAAGCCGGATCATCGCCGAGAGGATTTCCGGCTCGGCCTGGGTAAGGCGATCAAAACCGGCCCGTGAGATCTGTAGAACTTCGGAATCTCTGAGCGCGTAGACCGAAGAGGTATGCGGGGCGTTGTCCGGTTTGCCGTCGCCATCTTCGTCAACATCGCCTTGAAACAGAGCCATTTCGCCAACCGGCTCTCCGGCTCGGATATGGCCCAGAAACTCGCTGCGACCGTCGCGTCGTGCTCGAAATGCGCCGAGCGAGCCTGAGATAACGAAAAAGATCGAGTCGGCTGTTTCGCCAGCGTGAAATAGAGGCCACCCGGCGGGCACCGAGAACCAGCGTGCCTCCCGGCCAGCCGCCTTGAGCGCGCGGCGCGGCACGTCCTCCAGAAACTTGATTGACGTCAGTGCTGGAACGACATTCGCAATGCCATTGTCAGCACGAAATAAAGCCATGGTGACGCGTCCTCGATTCGACCTCTACTCTACAGAATATGGTGCAAAATCGTGAAATAATTGATCATAATGCGATCAAGTCTTTGAGAATGCGTGGTGAACTGGCATTCAGGACTCAGCTGCTCGGGCAAAGAAGTCGCTCAAGACGGTGGCGATTGAAGAGATTGGGTCGATCCCCGTGACCCCTTCAATCTGGTCGCGGAAGACAAAGAAGATCACGCCAATCAGCACGGCATAGACCAGCAGAGATGTCACCGTTCTCAGAATCAGCCCGCCGGCGCTGCCCAGTACCAGGCCGACGCCGCCAAAAATGATGGCGCCCTGAATGGGCGACATATCGATTTCCATCGCTTGCCTGTAACCGAGATATCCGCCGATCAATGCACCGGCAATCCCGAGCAGACCGCCATTGAATTTCCGAGAAGCCATGGCCACCCCCTGTTTGTCGTCTGGCGGCAGCTTAGGCATTCTGCGCCTGGGAACAAGGCTGATCTATCCGACTCGCCTGTCCGTTCACTATAGTTTCGCCATAAACGCCAAAAACGACATAGGACGCGAGTGTGAATGTATGCTGGCTCTAGCGCGCGGCCGCGCGTTCCTTTTTTGCAGACGGTCCAGCCGGCGCAGATGGCGCCTGACTATGCGATGGGTTGGCGCACATGGTTGTTCCTGGGCGGGCGCGGCGCGGGCAAGACGCGCGCCGGCGCCGAGTGGGTCCGGTTTGCATTGCTGTTTGGGGGGTATCGCCGGGCGAGCTTTGTCGGGCCGGCTTTGAACGATGTGCGTGAAGTGATGATCGAGGGGCCGTCGGGCGTTTCGTCTATCTGTCATGGGGCGGAGCGGCCGACTTATCATGTCAGCCGTCGCCGCCTTGAATGGCCGAGCGGTGCGGCCGTCCAGGTGTTTTCGGCTGAAGATCCGGAGAGTTTGCGCGGGCCGCAATTTGATCTGGCCTGGTGCGATGAAGCAGCGGCCTGGCGCGATGGCGCGGCGGTGTGGGATACGATGCAAATGGGCTTGCGGCTGGGTCACACGCCGCGCGCGCTGGTGACCACGACGCCGAAGCCGACCGCCTTTCTGAAACGGCTTGTCGATACGTCGGGCTATGTCACCCGGGCCTCAACCTTCGACAATGCGCCGCATTTGGCACCCGACTTCATCCGGCATGTCAGTGATGTTTATGGTGGCACACGGCTTGGGCGCCAGGAACTTGATGGCGAACTGATTGAGGATCTGGAAGGCGTGCTGTGGACGCGCGAAATGCTGGCGGCAAGCCGGATCGAGACGGCGCCGCGCCACATGGACGATATTGTTGTGGCGATTGACCCGCCGGCGAGCAGCGGGGCGTCGGCAGATGCCTGCGGGATTATTGCTGCCGGCGTTCAGCAGGCTGATGGCGCGGCCTCGCGTTGTTTCATCCTTCAAGACGCCTCTCAGAGCGGCCTTGGCCCGATGGACTGGGCAGGGCGCGCGACGGCCCTGGCGGCGCACGTTGGCGCGTCTCAGATTATCGCAGAAGCCAATCAGGGCGGCGAGATGGTTCGCTCTGTCCTGATGGCGGCAGGGTGCGAGCTGCCCGTACGGTTGGTGCATGCGCGGCTGGGCAAGCGCGGCCGGGCAATCCCCATCGCGGCGCTGTATGAGCAGCGACGTGTTTTTCACGTTGGCGTGCTGAAAGACCTGGAGGATGAGATGTGCAGCTTTGGTGCGCCTGGCTTTTCCGGCTCACCCGACCGCCTTGACGCCATGGTCTGGGCGGTCACGCAGTTGATGAGCGGCCTTGGCGGCCCGCCGCGGGTCAGACGGATTTAACGCCCGGTGCGGAATGCCTTGCGGCCAAGATACTTGTTGGTGCGCGGCGCAGGCGGTTCAACCTGATCAACCGTTGCAGAGGCGGCCGGCTCGATCGTTTCGGGTTCGGCGACCGGCTGATCGATCCCATCAAGCTCTCGGCGAATAAAGGCGAGCGCCATGTTGCATGAGGCGATGGTTTCGGTCGAAACAGATGGGACAAGCCGCCGGGCCAGCTGTTTGGCCTGAAAGGCGGTCAGCGTGTCGAGGCTGCTCTCAAAAGTCTTCACGCCCAGCAAATCGCGAATTGCGGCAAGATCCGCCTTTGTCTGACCGGCCGCGATAATCTGCTTTTTGGCCAGTTTGACAGCCGCAGCGGCAAAATCTCCATCCTTGATACGCGCAAAACGTTCAGGCGCATCCAGGAGGGCACGCATTGCCTCGCGGCCGTCGCCTATCAGGCTCATGTCAAACGCTCCTGAACTTCCTTATAGAGCGCATCGATGACAGGCAGTGCTTCACCTGGCCATTTCTGCGCCAGCGTGGGGGATGGCCCAAGCTCCACGGGATTGGCCGCGAATTCAGGCCGGTTTGGGATGACCGTGTCAAACATATCATACTCGCGGTCATCCTGCGCCGCGCCATGACGCATGGCCTCGAGCACTTCGGTTTGGTGCGGTGATCCATCAAACTTGGTTGCGAGTACAATCGGGCGATTGTCAATGTCACGCTTTTTCAGGTTCGCGATGATATCGCCGGTAAACAGGTCGAGGCCGAGCGTCGACATGAAGTCTGGGATCGTCGGCACGATGATCAGGTCCGACGCCGACAGCGTTGCCTCGGTCATGGCAGATATGCCGGGCGGGCAATCGCAGATCACAATATCAAACTGTTTGCGCAGATCCGCCATGTCCTGACGCAGGCGCAGGCCGACCCGGCCTTCAATTGCGGTCATCGCATAGCCTTGTTCAGTCAGCGTATAAATCAGCTCGCGTTCGGCGCGGCGCAAACCCGGCGTAGCGGGTGACAGCGCAATATCGAGCGATCCGCCCTGATGGGAGACATCGCTGGCATCCTCCACGATGTAATCGCGCAGGTGGCTGAGCGATTCGCCGAGGAAGTTTTCGCGCAAATAGTCGGAAACCGTCGTGTAATTATTGATCGCCTCATAAAGATGATCATCGCCATCCTCGCCAAAAATCAGCAATGAGGCATTGGCCTGCGAATCAAGGTCCACGATCAGCGTTTTCAGTCCCGCCGCGGCGAAGGCTTCGGCCAGACTGACCGTTGTGGTGGTCTTTCCGACCCCACCTTTTGAGTTGGCAACCGAAATGACGCGTCCAAGCATTTATTGTCCCTCTTGATGAGCGCTTCTGGCTCGTAAAAGGTCATTAACTAAGCCGAGGAGGGATATCGAAAGGTTAATCCCGCTGTCGATCGCAGCACCGTTCGGCTTTTCACGTGAATCAATCCGACCGCGCAAGTCACGCCCTTATTTTCGGCAGCATCGAAGACATGAAGGCCAAAACGGCCACGTGAAAGGATGCGAGCCGATGCGATGGCCCTGGCAGAACGCGAATCTGAAATCCTCTTCCGCACTGGTTGCCCTGTCACGGCTGCCAAATGCCCGTTGGGGCGGCGGCGATACCGGGTCCTTGTTCCGCGACGGGTTCCTGGGCAATCCGGTTGTCTATCGCTGCGTGCGCATGATCGCCGAGGCGGCCGGGTCCATCCCCCTGCAGTCGAGCGGCTCTGATGTGGCTGAATTGCTGCGTGATCCGGCGCCGGAAGAGGCGGGCCGTGCCTTTCTGGAGCGGCTGTTCTGCGACCTGATGATGACCGGCAACGCCTTTGCAGAGGCGGTCAGTCTGGACGGTGAAACCGCGCCGCGCGCATTGTTTGCTCTGCCAGCTGGCGGGGTTCGTCCAAGCAAGGACGTTAAGGGGCATATACAAGGCTACACACTGCGCCTGAAGCATGGCGAGCGCCAGATTCGGCGTGCGTCGGATGGCTGGATGCCAGTTTTGCATCTCAAGCTCTACAATCCGGCAGACCCCCATATGGGTGTGTCGCCCCTGGTGGCCGCGCGAAAGGCACTTGATCTGCATAATGGCGCTGCGGACTGGGCCAAATCCCTGATCGATAATGCCGCACGGCCGTCTGGCGCCTTGATCTATGGGAAGGATGGCAGCCGGCTGAGCGATGAACAGTTTGATCGACTGAAAAGCGAACTTGCCCAGGATCATATGGGCGCGCTGAATGCCGGGCGTCCGTTGTTGCTGGAAGGCGGCCTTGACTGGAAGCCGATGTCGCTGAGCCCGGCGGATATGGACTTTCTGGATACGCGCAATGCGGCCGCGCGCGAGATTGCGCTTGCGTTTGGCGTGCCGCCCATGCTGCTGGGTATTCCGGGCGACAATACCTATGCGACCTATAAGGAGGCGAACACGGCCTTCTGGCGGCTGACGGTTCTGCCGCTGGTTACTCGCACCGCCGATACTTTGTCTGTCTGGCTGGGCGAGCGATTTAACGACGCAGAGGTGACGCCGAATATTGATCAGGTTCCGGCATTCGCAGCCGATCGCGAAGCCTACTGGAACCAGATCAGCGCGGCAGATTTCCTGACCGACGCAGAAAAGCGTGAATATCTTGGCCTTCGGCCGCTGGCGGGATCGCCATCGCTGACAGCGGTAACGGGCGGTGCGATATGATCGAGAAACGTGTCACGCTGGGGCTTGTCTTGGCGCTTCTGATTCAGTCAGCCAGTGCGTTGACCTGGGCTGGCGGCGCGGCGCAGCGTATTGAGGCGCTTGAGGTGCAGGTGGCCAGCTCGCGCCCGGTCGGGGAACGGTTGGCGCGTGTGGAGGCGGAGCTGGAAGCGTTGCGCGCGCAACTGAGCCGCATCGAAGACAAGATTGATCAGCTGTGAGAGCGGCGCGGTTGTTTGCTGCCCCACGCCCGGATGAGGCCCTGGTGATTGAGGGCTATGCGTCTGTGTTTGGCGTTGCCGATAAGTCTGGCGACGTGGTTCGGGCCGGCGCCTTTGCCCGCTCGCTGCGCCAAGGGCCTGTTCCGATGCTGTTGCAGCATCGCGCCGGCAGCGTGTCGGGACGATGGAGCCGCATGCGTGAAGACGGCCACGGCTTGTTTGTGCGCGGGGTTGTGGAGGGTGACGGCGCCAAGGCGCTGGTCTCGCGCCATGGCCTTGATGGTTTGTCGATTGGATTTCGCCCGCGGATTTGGACGCCGCGGGTCGAAGGCGGGCGGATGCTTGCGGATGTCGATCTGGTCGAGGTGTCACTGGTTGCAGAGCCAATGCACAGCGATGCGCGATTTAGAGTGGTTTAGGTCGAGGAGATGAAATGACCAAGGAAACAAAAATGGCAGGCGGTGAGCCCGCAGGGCTCAACGCCGAAATGATGGCGGCGTTCGAAGCCTATAAGGCGGCGAACGATCAACGTCTCAACGAGATCGAAGCCAAGGGTGCGGCCGATACGCTGCTTGATGACAAGCTGCGCAAGCTCGACAAGCGCCTGGAGGCGCTAAGCCTGAAAGCGGCCCGTCCGGAGGCCGGGGTCTCGCCGGAGGCCAGCGCGCATAATGATGCCTGGTCACGCTATCTCCGCGCCGGTGACGAAAGCGGCCTTGCCCGTCTTGATGTCAAGGCGCTTTCGGCCGGAACCGACGATCAGGGTGGTTATGTTGCCCCGCAAGAGCTTGATCGGCTGATCGAGGCGCGGCTGATGCAGACATCTGCGATGCGTCAGATTGCGACCGTTCGCCAGACCTCGTCCGGTGTTTATCGAAAGCCGGTCAGTCTTGGCGTTGGCGCGCAGTGGGCTGGTGAAACCGACGCCCGCACGGAGACAACAACAAGTGGGCTGAGCCTTCTGGAGTTTCCGGCTGGTGAGCTTTATGCGATGCCGGCCGCGACACAGACGCTGCTTGAAGATGCCTATGCCGATATTGATGAATGGCTGGCAGATGAGGTCGAGGCCGCGTTCAGTGTGCAGGAGAGCACAGCTTTTGTAACGGGTGACGGTGTTGGGAAACCCAAAGGCTTCCTTGACTATCAGATTGTGGCGGATGCCGGCCATGCCTGGGGTCAGATCGGATCGGTTGCCGGCGACTTCACGGTGACCGATGCGGGCGATCAGCTGATCGACCTTATCCATACGCCAAAGAGCCAGTTCCGGGCGAATGGCCGCTTTGTCATGAACCGGCGCACAGCCGCGGTGGTGCGCAAGCTGAAAGACGCAGATGGGCGCTATCTCTGGGCGCCAAGCGTTGCCGGCGAGGCAGCAACGGTGCTGGGCTATCCGGTGACCGAGCTGGAGGACATGCCCGACATCGGCACAGGAAATGCGGCGATAGCATTTGGCGATTTCCGCCGCGGCTATCTGATCGCGGACCGCCAGGGTGCACGGGTGCTGCGCGATCCTTTCTCGGCCAAGCCTTACGTCCTGTTCTACACCACCAAGCGGGTTGGTGGCGGCGTCCAGAACTTCGACGCCATCAAGGTCATGGTCTTCTAAAGAACCCCACCGACTGCCGTGCCGACTGCGCATTGTCGGCACGGCGCTTTTTTCGAACACGCGGACCACGAGGAATGCAACATGACACTGACGGTGCTCTCACCGCCGGGCGAGGAGCCTGTTTCTCTGAGCGCGGCGAAGGCGTTTCTTCGCATTGCGCATGCCGGCGAGGATGACCTTGTTGGCAACCTGATCGCCGGTGCGAGAAGCCAAATCGAGGAGGCCGCAGGACTGGCGCTTGTCGAACGAACCCTGCGCCGAACCTATTCGTCCTGGCCGAGATCGATACGCCGGCGCGGCGTGCGCCTGACACCGGGGCCAGCCAACACGCTTCTGGCTGTTCGCGTGGTCGAAACCGACGGCGTGGAGACCGATTACATAGGACATTTCCAGATTGACGATGGGCGCATCTGCCTGAGGCCATGGCGTATCGCACCACCGGTTCCGATTGGCGGGCATATCGAAGTTGATTTTGTCGCCGGTTTTGGCCTGCAGGCGCAGGTGCCCGAGGATTTGGTGCTTGCCGTCAAGCGCATGACTCAAATGGCATATGACCTTCGCGCTCTGCCTGACCGCCGGCAGCGCGATGATGGCCTGCCCGAGGACGTGCGCGCCATTCTGAATGCGCGTCAGGGGGCAAGGCTATGAGCGCAGATGGATTTGTCGCATCTGTTGAAGCTGATGTCTGTCGTGCGGTGCTGGAGGCGCTACGCGGGGATAGTGAGGTTCAGGCTGTTTTGGGGGCGCCGGCCCGTCTGTTTGACGATGAGACACAGGGGCCGGCCTATCCCTACGCGGTTCTTGAGCGCCACGAATATCTGGATGCCGGCGCAGCAATGTCTTGCGCCCAGGAGCATCTTATAAGGATTGCGACATATTCACGTCACGATGGCCACTACGAAGCAAAGTCCATTCTCGGGGCGCTACGTGCTGGGGTTGAGCGCCTGTCGCTGAGCTTGCCTGGTCAGAATCTGGTGCTGGCGCATGTCACGTATTGTGACGCGATGCGTACCCGCGATCGGCGTCTGTTCCGCGGTGTCTTTCAATTTCGGCTAGTGATTGAGGAGGCCTGAACATGGCTGGACAGAAAGGGCGCGATGTCCTGATCAAAGTGTCGGATGGCGGGGTGCCCGAAAGCTTCACGACACTGGCCGGGATTCGGACAAGCGAAATTGAGCTCAACGCTACGCTGGTTGATGGCACAAGCGCGGAGAGCGAAGACGGTTGGCGCGAACTCGTCGCAGGTGCCGGCATCAAGACCGCACGAGTGCGCGGGCGCGGTGTGTTCAAGGATGCCGCCAGCGATGAGCAGATGCGTGCTGTGTTCTTCGCCTCGCAGATCGCCCGCTGGCAGTTGATTGTGCCGGGACTGGGCGCATTGACCGGCCCGATGCATATCTCAGAACTGCGATGGAGCGGCGAATATGATGGCGAGGCGACGTTCTCAGTCGAGCTGCAAAGCGCCGGTGCGCTGACCTTTGAAGCAGCCGTTGCATGATTGGCGTGAACGGTCCGCGCGGCGAAACCGCGATTGAACTGAATGGCGTTGCACGACGTCTTTGCCTGACGCTCGGCGCGTTGGCCGAGATCGAAAC
>JBCCMX010000099.1:0-8350 GCA_039026135.1 Pseudomonadota bacterium
GCCTAATTGCGGGCTATGACAGAACCGAAATTTCCTAGCGGTCTTGGCGCTATTTCAGCCGGTTATGATGCTATACTGTGTGATGTATGGGGCGTGATCCATAATGGACGCAAAGCCTTTGACGCGGCGTGCGAGGCGCTGGTTAAGTTCCGCCAGGCGGGCGGGGCGGTGATCCTGATCACTAATGCGCCGGTGCCCAAGGCGCAGGTCTTGCGGTATTTTGAGCCGCTGGGCGTGCCCGGTGAGGCATTTGACGATTGTGTCTCGTCCGGCGATGCAACCCGTAACGAGCTGCGTAAAAAATCGGACCGGGCGTTCTGGCTGCTCGGCGTGGATGAAGGCTGGCCGCAGGACCGCTTTCTTTATGATGGGCTGAATCTGAACTTTACTGACTTTGAGGTCGCTGAGACCATCCTGTGTATGGGGCTGGAGGATCAGGCGAATGATCATCCGGAAGACTATCGCGCCCGCCTGGCCGAGGCGGCGTCGCGCGGGCTCGACATGATTTGCGCCAACCCGGACATCAAGGTTCGGGTGGGGAATAACCTCGTCTGGTGCGGCGGTGCATTGGCGCAGGTCTTCGAGTCAGAAGGCGGCGCGGTGATTTATCCCGGCAAACCCTATCGCGCGATTTATTATCTGGCCGTTGACCGTTTGAAGGGCATGGGCGTTGCTTCGGCCGCGACGCGCATTCTGTGCATTGGCGATAGTCCCGCGACGGATCTGACGGGCGCGCAAAACATGGGGTTTGACAGTCTTTACGTTGGTACCGGCCTGCAGGAGCATAAGTCGGATTTTGAGGCTGAGGTTGCCGCATTGCTGACATCCTATGATGTTGCGGCAACCTGGGCCATGCCGCGCTTAAGGTGGTGACTGGTCATGAAACATACTGTAATACGCCGTGTTCTTGAGATGGAGCCCCGATGAATGAGCACGAATGAAGGCTATAGGTACGAAGAGCTGAGCGTTGGCATGTCACATGAAGATGAGCATGTGATCACTGAGCGCGATGTTGAGCTGTTCGCTGAAGTCTCCGGCGACCGGAACCCGCTCCACATGGATGAAGAGTTTGCCAAGACAACCATATTTGGTCAGCGGATTGCGCATGGCGCGCTGACGGCAAGCTTCATATCGGGCGCGTTGGGCAACCATCTTCCTGGGCCTGGCTCTGTGTTTACGGGCCTCTCCATGAGGTTTCGGCGGCCTGTGCCGATCGGCTCTACCGTCGTTGCCAGGGTCGAGATTATTGAGATGCAGCCGCGCGGCAACCGCGTGACACTTAAGGTCAGCTGTTCGGTGAACGGCAAACCGGCAGTTAGCGGCGAGGCGAATGTTGTCGTTCCAAGCCGGGAGAGCGAATGAGCGTTACAGCCCACTATCGACACGTTCCTGAGGCTTTGAAAGGCTTGTCAGTGGCGCTTGGCAATTTTGATGGCGTGCATGCCGGGCATCGCGCTGTACTGGACGCCGCCCGCTCGGCTGGCGGTGGTGGCGGTTTCGGCGTGGCCACATTTGAGCCGCCGCCGCGCGCGTTCTTTCGGCCGAATGATCCGCCGTTTCGTATCTATCGCCCGACCCGGCGCAATGACCGCCTGGTCGAGCTCGGCGCCAAGACTGTGTACGAACTGCCGTTTGATGCGGCCATGGCGGCGATGACCGATAAGGTCTTCGCCGAGGAGGTTCTGGTTCAGGGCCTCGGCGTCAAACATGTCAGCGTTGGTTTCGACTTTCGCTTTGGACGGGGCCGAATGGGCGATGCCAGCCGCCTGTCATCGCTTGGCCGCGCCATGGGATTTGGCGTGACGATTGTCGAGAAGATCGAGACACTGGGTGCCAAGGCGTCGTCAACGGCCGTGCGCGAAGCCCTGATTTCAGGTGAACCGGAAGTCGCCGCCGAGATTCTTGGCCATGATTGGGTGGCTGATGGTGTCGTTGAGCATGGCGAAAAGCGCGGGCGCACAATCGGATTTCCGACCGCCAATCTACAGTTGGGCGACCTGATCCATCCGCGCCATGGTGTTTACGCTGTTCGCTGCCGCCTTGCCGGCGAGACAGCCTGGCGCGCTGGGGTGGCCAATTTTGGCCGCACGCCGACCACGGGTTTGCGTGATCCACTGCTCGAAGCGCATATTTTCGATTTTGACGATATCATTTACGGTCAGACGATTGAGGTCGCGATGGTATCTTACCTGCGCCCGGAAGCGAAATTTGACTCCCTTGACCAAATGATCTCACAAATGGGCCGAGACGCGGAACAGGCCAGGCAGTTGCTCGCCGCATAAGGTCTGACCCGCCTGCCGGGGAGGCCGTTCGTGGCGAGACTGATTTTGGCATGGCTGATAGGGGCCAGTTTCGCGCTGGCGACCGCGCAGGATAGCGGCGAACCGGACCCGGCTGACCAACGGATCATTCATCGTATTTCGCAGGCCGACCTTGAAATGATCGTGATCTCGCTCGGCCACGAGATTGAAGCGCGCCAGAATCTCGGCGAGGTTTCGCTGATCGCACGAAGTGATGACGGAACCCTCTATCTTCTTATTGGCAGCGCCTGTGAGGTCGATGCGGCAGCGTCTGCAGGGGCTGATCCGCTTTGCTACGGGCTGAACATGCAGGTGCGATATGGCGCGGATGAGCATGTGACCTTGAAAAAGATCAATGCGGTCAACCTGGCACGCGTTGCCGTTACGGTCTGGCGCGCCGATGATACGCTCGGCATTTCCCGTTTTGTCATTCTGGACGGTGGTCAGAGCGTGGCGAACATCAAGGAGAACCTGTTCAATCTGCTGGGGATTGCGCCCTATGTTGTCGACACGATGTGGCCGCCAGTCGATCTTGCCGACGCATCGAGTGGTGACGAGGTGATCACACTGTCCGAAACCGGCGAATAGGGCTCTGCTTCGCGGTTCAGAAAAGCGTATATGAGCTGGCATTGAATGCCTGCTAGAAGGTGACAGCGGCGGGTGGCTCTGCTAATCGCCGGGCTATGACTTACGCCGATTTTAACGTCCTGATTCGAATTAGCGGCCCGGCCCGGCGCTGAAAGACGCGCGCCTGAGGCCGGGAGACGAGACGTTAGCCCTTTGCGACCAGCTGATTTGAAGACGACCTGATGGCCGAAACCGACACCAAACCTGACACCACATCCGGCAGTGATTACAAGGACACCTTGTTCCTGCCGACCACCGATTTTCCGATGCGCGGCGGCCTGCCCAAGGCCGAGCCGAAATGGATTGAAAAATGGGATGAGATGAAGCTATACCAGCGCCTGCGCGAGGATGCCACGGCGCGGGGAGCTGCGCCCTTTGTCCTGCATGATGGCCCGCCCTATGCCAATGGTGCCATCCACCTCGGCACGGCGATGAACAAAATCCTGAAAGACATGATTGTGCGCAATCATCAGATGCGGGGCTTCGATGCGAGCTATCTGCCGGGATGGGACTGTCACGGCCTGCCGATTGAATGGAAGGTTGAAGAAGAGTTCCGCGCCAAGGGCCGCGGGAAGGATGACGTGCCGGGCGATGAGTTCCGCCGCGCCTGCCGGGCCTATGCGGCCAAGTGGCTTGAGGTGCAGAAACAGGGCTTTCGCCGCTGCGGCGTTGAAGGCGAGTGGGACGATCCGTATCTGACCATGAATTTCGCCTCCGAGGCCGCCATTGTCCGCGAGTTTTTGAGCGTGGCCATGGGCGGGCGATTGGTGCGCGGGGCGAAACCGATCATGTGGTCGCCTGTCGAGCGTACAGCGCTTGCCGAAGCGGAAGTGGAGTATCATGACCGCAAAGTACCGACTATCTGGGTGAAGTTTCCAGTTGAGGCGCTGAACCCGACAACCGGGTCTGGCGGGGCTGAGCCAGATGATTTGCTTGATGCATCCGTGGTCATCTGGACAACAACGCCCTGGACCATACCGGCCAACCAGGCGGTCTCGTTCAGCCCCAGCGTGGCCTATGGCCTCTACCGTGTCGGGACAGTGATGAGCGAGGAGGAACTCGGTTTTGCGCCATATGCCAAGACCGATGAGCTTCTGATCGTCGCCGATGCGCTGGCTGACAGCATATGTGAGAGCGCCAAGGTGAAGGACTGGACCCGCGTGGCCGATGTGGACCCGGCGACCTTGAAGACGCTCGCGCATCCGCTGGCTAGGCTGGATCCGTTTTTTGGCCACGAGATCCCGCTCCTGGCGGGCGATCATGTGACCGATGATGCCGGAACGGGCTTTGTGCACACCGCGCCAGCCCACGGTGAGGATGACTTCAATGTCTTTGTGGCGCATGGTCATAAGACAAGCGAGATCCGCCAGATTGTTGATGCTGATGGGTGTTACACAACCGATGTGCCGGAGTCCTTGGCCGGCCTCGACATTATCCGCACCTCGGGCAAGAAGCGCGGCCAGCCGGGCAAGGCGAATGACACCGTGATCAAGCTGCTGGCCGAGAGCGGTAATCTGCTGGCGCGTGGGGTGACCATGATCCGCGATGCCCATTCCTGGCGCTCCAAGGCGCCGGTGATCCGCCGCGCCACGCCGCAATGGTTCATCACCATGGACACGCCGGGCAAGACCGGCGCGCCTCCGCTGCGTGAGCTGGCCATGAGCGCCATTGAGGAGACGAGTTTTGTGCCGGACACTGGGCGCAATCGCTTCACGGCCATGGTTGCCGACCGCCCCGACTGGTTGATCTCTCGCCAGCGCAATTGGGGCGTGCCGATCACGCTATTGGTCAATGAAAGCGGCCAGCCGCACACAGCCGCCTTGCCTGAGGCTGAAGCGGCCAAGGTGAATGAGAAAATTCTCGCCAAAATTGGGGAAGAGGGCGTCGAGGGCTGGTTCTCAGCGGAAGTGAGCGATTTTCTTGACGCGCCGGCCGGCTGGGAGAAAGTCAATGATGTGCTTGATGTCTGGTTTGACAGCGGCACAACCCATGCTTTTGCCCTGCGTGACCGAGGCATCATAGATGAAGCGACAGGCCAGGCCGATGTTTATCTGGAAGGCTCTGACCAGCATCGTGGCTGGTTCCAGTCCTCGCTTCTTGAAAGTTGTGCGACACGCGGCATCGCGCCTTACAAGCAGATTGTCACGCATGGTTTTGTCGTTGATGCCGAAGGCAAGAAGATGTCGAAATCGCTCGGCAATACGGTGGAGCCGCAAACAGTGGCTGACCAGTTCGGCATTGAGATCCTGCGCCTGTGGACGGCGAGTTCTGACTTTACCGAAGATTTGCGGATTTCCGACGATATTCTGAAAACGAATGCGGAAAGCTATCGCCGGTTGCGCAATACGCTGCGCTATCTGCTGGGGGCGCTTGATGGCTATTCAGCTGATGAGGCGATTGCGCCGCAAGAGATGGACAGTCTTGAACGCTGGGTTCTGCATCGCCTGAGCGTGCTCGACGGTCTGGTGCGTGACGCCTATCGCGCACACGACTTCAAGCGCGTAATGGCAGCGCTACTCAATTTCTGTTCGGTTGATCTCTCGGCGGTCTATTTCGATATCCGCAAGGACAGCCTTTATTGTGATGCGCCAAGCGCAAAGACACGGCGCGGGGCGCGGACCGTCATGGCGGCGCTGCTTGAGCGTTTGCTGATATGGCTTGCGCCCATCATGCCCTTCACCTCAGAAGAGGCGTTTTTGCTGAGCGTTTTTGCAGACAAGGCCGACAGCGTGCACTTGCTGCAATTTCCCGATACGCCGGATAACTGGCGCGATGATGAACTGGCGGCGCGATGGGAGAAGATCTTTCGGGTGCGCAAGACGGTAACGGGCGCGATCGAGATTGAGCGGCGCGAGAAACGCATTCGCTCGTCGCTGGAGGCTGCACCGACCGTCTATATCGAGGACGCCGCTCTGGTGGCCGCCTTTGCGGGCGAGAATGCGGCCGATATTTTCATCACCTCACAGGCCGAACTGGTGAATGGCGCGGGGCCTGAGGGCGCGTTTCGTCTCGATGACGAGCCGGGCGTGTCCGTGCTGCCCGGCCAGGCGAGCGGGATAAAATGTGCGCGCAGCTGGAAATATTTTGATCCAGCCAGCGCCGATCCGGACTATCCTGACATCACACCGCGTGATGCTGCAGCGGTGAAAGCTATTCGAGGGGAGCCATGAGCCAGAGTTTCCGTTTCGGCCTCTATGCCCTGATCCCGGTAATCGTTTTTCTCGATCAGCTGACCAAATGGGCGGTTCTGAACGAGCCGACATTCCGCGCGCTGGCCTGTCTCGATGGAACCACCTATTGCGGGCGGATTGAAGTGTCATCTGTGTTTGATCTCTCCATGGTTTGGAACCGCGGCGTAAGTTATGGCGCGCTGCAGTCGGATGGTGCGATGCGCTGGGTTCTAGTGGCTGCGACGCTGGCGATTGCGATTGGTTTTGCTGTCTGGCTGGTGCGCGCCGGGCGACGCTGGACGGCCATTGCGCTGGCTTTGGTGGTGGCGGGTGCGATCGGCAATGTGATTGACCGCATTCGGTTCGGCGCGGTTGTCGACTTTCTCGATTTTTCAGACCTGTATTTCATTTGGGTCTTTAATGTCGCTGATGCGGCCATTACTGTTGGCGCGGTCTTGCTGTTTGCCGACCAGTTCCTAATGTCGAGGGAAGAGAAAGCGGCGCAGAAGGCCGCGCAAACTGAAACAGGCGAGGACGCCCTATGAAGAAGCTAATGATGATCACCGTCGCCGGATGTGCGCTGAGTGTGGCGTCGGCTTGCAGCAGTGGCAGTGGCACAACGCGCGGCCCTGATGAGTTTCGGATCGTGACCAAGGCGCCGCTGGTTGTACCACCGGACTATAATTTGCGTCCGCCGCAGGCCGGACAGGCCCAGCCTTTCGAGGTTGACGACACACTGACCGGCTCGGTTGCCGCCTTTGGCACAACGATCGGGGCAGGAGCGAGCATATCTGAGCGCGCACTGATTGCATCGGCGGATGCGAATGCAGTTAGCCCCGTTGTGCGCGCGCAGGTGGACTATGAAGAGACTAAAACGATCCGCAAATCGCAGGGTGTGTCAGACGAGCTTATGTTCTGGACCGGCAACGAAGATGGCTCTCCGGTCGAAGATGGCGCGACCGGCAATGAGGCGGTCACGATTGAGCGTGGCAGCGGCGATCGGCTGAAACTGCCGGGCACTTAAGCGATAAACAACCCATTTACACGACCGGAGGTTTCGATGAAAAACTGGATTTCCGGGGGGCTTGGCGCGTTTATCCTGGGTGTCGGCGCAGCGCACGCGGATGAAGCGGCCTGGGCGCCGCAAACCTTTACCCTGAACAATGGTATGGATGTTGTTGTGCTGCCTGACCATCGCGCGCCGGTGGTGACCCATATGGTATGGTACAAGGTTGGCGCGGTCGATGAGGCGCCCGGAAAGTCCGGCATTGCCCACCTGTTCGAACATGTGATGTTCAAAGAGACCGATGATATTGCCGACGGCGAGTTTGATGCCATTGTGTCTCGGCTTGGCGGGCGGCTGAACGCGTTTACCAGCTGGGACTATACGGCCTATTATGAGCGTGTCGCCAAACAGCATCTAGACAAGATGATGGAGCTGGAGGCCGAGCGGATGACGGATCTGATCATTGATGAAGATCCGCAAGGTAGCTTCATTACAGAGCGCGATGTCGTCAAGGAAGAGCGCCGTCAGCGCATCGAGAACAATCCCGGCGCATTGTTGAGCGAACAGGTGCTGGGCGCGTTCTGGGAAGGCCACCCTTATGAGATTACCGTTATCGGGATCATGGATGAGGTCAGCGCGTTGACCCCGCAGGACGGCATCGATTTCTACGAGACCTATTATGCGCCGGACAATGCCATTCTCGTTGTCGCCGGCGATGTGACCGGCGAGGAGGTGCGGGCACTGGCCGAAGAGCATTATGGTGATATCGCGCCCTCCGGCGTTGGCGAGGCGCGAAAGTGGCGGCCGGTTCCGCCGCTGGAAGAGACGCAGGAAATTGTCTATCGCGACCCGAAAGTGCGACAGCCGGTCTGGTATCGCTATTATTCCGGTACTTCGTCGCGGCGCGACAAGGATTTTGCGCTCGCCCTGGAGGTTGGCCTGGATGTACTTGGCGGCGGCAATACCAGTCTTCTCTTCCAGCAGCTTGTCGAAGAGCAGCAGATCGCCATCAATGTTGGTACATTTGCCTATACCAGCCTGCATGATGAAGGCCCGGCGGCGATTTTTGCCACGCCCGCGCCCGGAACCGATCTTGAAACGCTCGAAACCGCCTTGATGGCCGCCTTGCGCGCGCAGCTCGCCGAGGGGTTTGACGAGGCCGATGTCACACGTGTGAAGAATAGCAAAGCAGCCAGCGCCATCTATGCGCGCGACAGCCAGGAAAACATGGCCAACACATTCGGCGC
>JBCCMX010000100.1:0-8134 GCA_039026135.1 Pseudomonadota bacterium
CATCCTCACCCGATTATCACGGCTGTAAATGGGATCGCTGCGGGGGCCGGATGCTCTTTTGCGCTGCTTGGCGATATGATTATTGCAACCGAGGACGCCTACTTCCTTCAGGCATTTAGACGAATCGGCCTCGTACCCGATGCCGGCTCAACATATATCCTGGCGCGCACACTGGGGCGCGCCAGGGCCATGGAAATGACCTTGATGGGCGATAAGATACCAGCTGAACAAGCCAAGGCCTGGGGCCTGATCAACGAGGTCGTTCCATCAGATGAGCTCATGCCGCGCGCCATGGAGATTGCGCACAAACTCGCCGATGGCCCGACCCTGGCGCTTGGCCAAATCCGCAAGTTGATCTGGGATGCGCAACAGGCCGACCTGTCGACAACACTTCACAATGAACGTATTGCCCAGCGGATCGCCGGCCAAACAAGTGATTTCAAGGAAGGCGTTTCGGCTTTCCTGGAAAAACGCCCGACGGAATTTACTGGAAACTGATCAAGACAGCGCAAACCGCCGCGGTGACTTGATCTTCTCGCGGCGTTGATCTGCAGAAATGGCGACCGATATCTTCGCCGCTTCCAGCAGTGCCTCGGCATCCGCAACGGCGCTTTCCGGAAGCGAGATGTAACTCATCGCTATTGCCTCGTCTGAACCTGGCCGCGTCCATTCAAAGCGCTTCCCGCCATTGGCCTTGAGCGCATCGGCGCGGTCAGCATCAGCTTTGACGTAAACTTGCTCACCAACAACGATCATGAACAGATCAAGCCCCGCATAGATGCCGTGCCCCTCGAACATCGGGACTGCACGTACCCGCCCCAGCGGTGAAACGATTTTTTCAATCCGATCGATCGCCAAATTCTCAAAGTGTACTGTCATAATCGCCGGGTCCCATTGCATCCGAGGCATCCAAAAATCCTCGCCGGGTATTGTTACCCTACGTCAAGCGTAAAGTCAAAACTATTATCACTCCTTGTGACAATAGTTTGCGCTGCCGATATCACCAGTCGACTGCGGCATACACCAATTGCTGAAACTGCGGCCGGATCGGATAGCAGCCACTGGGGATCATCTGTGTCGCCTGAAGCGCGATCAGCTCTTCTTCCGGATCAATCCAGAAGAAGGTATTTGCCAGCCCGCCCCAGCTGAAAGTGCCGATAGAGCCCGCTGACATCGTGTCAGCGACATTCACCATGACACTTCCACCAAGGCCAAATCCATTGCCTTCCATCCGCGCCTCGGAAAACGTCTTGTCGCCCATATCCTTGATGGTTTGCCCGCCGGGTAAGTGGTTCAGACGCATGAACTCAATTGTTTTGTGGCTCAGCAAGCGCGCGCCGTTATATGTGCCGCCATGCAACAGCATAAGACAAAAACGGTGATAGTCGCGCAATGTACTCACAAGGCCGCCGCCGGCATTCAAAAGGATCGGGCGATCTTTGTACAAGTTCGTCGCAGCGCCGGCTCCATCTGATAGTGTCACCTCGCCGTTCAGTGGATCGCGCTGATAACAGGCCGCCAGGCGATCAAGCTTGTCTGGCGCGACATAGAAGTCGGTGTCCTGCATACCTAGGGGCTGAAAAATCCGCTTTCGGAAGAACTCATCCAGCGGCTGACCGCTGACCACCTCGACGATCCGTCCCAGAATATCGGTCGAGTGGCCGTAATTCCACGCCTCACCCGGCGAGAAGACCAGTGGCAGTTGCGCAATGCGCACGCACATCTGCTCCAAGGTCTCGGACGGCCCACCGATCTTGTGTTGGCGATACAGCGCATCGACATGGTTCTGGAACAAAAACCCATAGGTGATGCCGCTTGTATGCGTGAAAACATCGCGCACCGTCATCTCTCGATCGGGCTTGCGGGTTTGATAATCGGTTGCATCACCGCTGTCCCAGACCTGCACATCGGCAAATTCCGGGATGAATCGCGAGACGGGCATGTCCAGTCGAAATGCCGCCTGCTCGTGCAACATCATAGCCGCAACGGAAGTCACGGGCTTCGTCATGGAATAAATACGAAAAATCGTATCCTGATCGATGGGCGCGCCGCTTTCAAAGGCGGTTTCACCGCGATAAGCCTCATGAACAATTTGGCCGTTCCGGGAAACCAGCGTGGCGACACATGGCAGCCGACCGGACTTTACGTAGCTGTCTTCAAAATAGTCTGGTATGGCGGCCAGGCGCTCGGCATTCATACCGACATCGCTGGGTGAAATTGTTGGATCATCAAACATTTTGGGGCTCCCATGCCGCATTGCCGCATTATCAGCGTGCGCGTATCGCGTTGTGTCGTGTCGCTAAGCCATTTTAGTGCATCGGGTTAAACGGAGAGGCAAGCCATGGGATTGGAAACCGTA
This sequence comes from Pseudomonadota bacterium, assembly GCA_039026135.1. GTDB lineage: Bacteria > Pseudomonadota > Alphaproteobacteria > Caulobacterales > Hyphomonadaceae > Henriciella. The sequence continues at coordinate 2,360 of JBCCMX010000100.1, forward strand.
ACGCAGGGCGAGTTCGCAGGATGGGAAACCTGGACCGACGAACCCTTCGAGTATGAGGCGGCAGGACCTTTCTATAAACGCGTCGACGAGAAGGGCCCGGTTGCCGCATTTCGCGCGCAGCGCAAGCATATGAATATGGGCGGCGTGGTACATGGCGGCTGCCTGATGACCTTTGCCGACTATTCTCTCTTTGCGCTGGCGGTCGACGATGCCAGCGCCTACGGCGCGACGATTGCGTTTAACGCGGAGTTCCTCGACGGCGCCAAGGAAGGCGAACTGATCGAAGCGCGCGGCGAGGTCTTGCGGGCCGGACGGTCCATTACCTTTGTTCGCGGCCTGGTGACCGCGAATGGTCGCCCTGTCCTGAACTTTTCAGGTACAATCAAGAAGAACCACAAGGCCTTCATTGATCATAAGGCTGAAACAGGCGCTGGTTGAAACCGGTGAGCTGTAAACGCCGCTGCGAACTCACTCGGCGAGCCGCCTGAAATCATCTCTTCGACAATCTGCGCCGTTATTGGCGCGAGGAGCACGCCATTGCGATAGTGCCCGGCCGCAGCAATTACACTTGGCGCCACCTGTTGGATAATCGGCGCGCCATCCGGCGTTCCCGGTCGCACGCCGCTCCAAGCTTCCAGAATAGGGACGTCAGCAAGGCTTGAACACAGCGCGGCGGCGGCAACCTGCATCTGGCGAATGTCAGCAGGATCTGTGCCTGTGCGCACCTCGCCTGGTTCAACCGTCGCGCCGATGACAACGCGATCATGCTTTGGTGCGATATAGAGACTGCCGCTCCGCAGTGTCATCGCTGGCATATCTCGCCTGCGCGCGACCGACAGGAGTTGGCCGCCAATTGGCTGAAGCGGTACGTGAACGTGGAGCAAGGTCCCCGATTGCCAACCTGCCGTTACAATCACATGATCGTGTGACTCCAATACGTTCTGGGCTGACACCTGTCGGTGATACTCTTTCAGCTGGAAGTGTGGCGACGCCTGGCAAGCGGCAACCAAGGCTGACACAACGCGTCGATTGTCCACCTGACCATCGGTCGGCAAAAGCAGGGCCTCAGACACCTGTCCCGTCACAGCCGATTCCCGCTGTCTCACAGCATCCGGGCTGACGGTTTCATAGTCAACAGATTCAGCGGCCAGCCTTGCCGAGATACGCTCAAGCAAATTCTGTTCAGATGGCGTTCTAGCAAGGGCAAGCGACGGGCCGGCGTGAAAACCAATTTCGCTGGCCGAATCGGTTTCGAGTGCGCGGGCAAATGCGGGCCAGAGAGAGGCGCTTTTCATGCAGAGACTAAACAATGCGGGGTGAGCACTGTCCTCGCCGGCCGCCTCAAAGGCTGGCGCCAGCATACCTGCCGCTGCCCAACTTGCGCCCCGCCCCGCTTGACCCGCATCATAGATTGTTACGCTCGCCCCTCGGCGCGCAAGTCGCCACGCACACGAGAGGCCGATCAGGCCAGCGCCGATAATGGCGATGCGCGCATGACCTAAGTCGCTGGAACGATCTGCGAAACTCATTGGCAGAGCACTATCAGACCTGCCACCGCGGGCAAGCTAGGACAGCGCGGTCGCTTCGTTCAGTTCGGTGCGGAAAAATACAAGAAACTGGTTAGCCCAGGTTTCTTCCTGGAAAATCAGTTGCTTGCCTAGGTCGCCATCCTGAGACCAAACCGTTTTGATGATCAGGTCAGGTGCAAGGCGGTCCCGGCATCTGCCTTGTGCATTTTCTTCGCGCCAGCGACCAAAGGCAGCGACGGCATTTTGAAAGGCCGTTTCACTTATCCCAGTGTCAACATTCAACTCGACGACGACATCGTTCATCTTCGTTACCAGCCCGTGTCTGTTCCATATCGGCGCGAACGCAACGCCAGCCTTGTGCACTTGCAATCTGCGTGACAGTCGAGACTGACATCATAATCAAGCTTTGCGCATTGTCGCAGGGTCACGATTCTTAGTTGCGAACGTTTCGCATCTATGGAATGGAGACGCTATGAAAAATCCTATCAAATCTCTCGGCCTTTTGGCTATCGCTCTCACTGCCGCGTGCGGCGCGCCGCAATCAGGTACAGAAGTCACCCCACCAGCCGCCGGGGAGGCCGAGAAGCCGGTTCTGCACATTTACAGCGCGCGCCACTATGATTCAGATCAAATCCTCTATGCTGCGTTCGAAAACGAAGCCGGTGTCGAGGTTGAAGTCCGCGAGGCAAAAGCCGATCAGCTTCTGGAAACGATGAAAGCCGAAGGTGATGTCAGCCCGGCAGATCTGATAATTGCATCGGATGCAGGCGCACTCTGGCGGTTCCAGTCAGCGGGGCTAACTCAGGCTGTGGAGTCCAATGAACTGAATGATCTGGTCGCCCCCGAATTTCGTGAAGCAGACGGGCACTGGTTTGGTGTCGCCCGGCGACTGCGTCTGGTTGCCTATGACCCAACCCAGATTTCGCCTGACCAGGTAGACGAATGGACAGATTTGGCCGATCCGGCCTTGGAAGGCGAGATATGTGTGCGCGCCTCATCAAACATCTATAATCTGTCGCTTATGGCCGAACTGATTGATCGGGTCGGCGCCGATCGGGCACAAAATTGGGCCGAGGGCGTTGTAAGCAATATGGCGCGCGCCCCCCAAGGCGGTGACACCGATCAGGTCAAAGCCGTCGCAGCCGGCGAGTGTAGTGTGGCCATCGTCAATCATTATTACTGGGCACGCCTCTCACAAAGCGCAGCTGAAGCGGATCGAGCAGTGGCCAACGCAACCACGCTGATTGTTCCGGACTTTCCGGATGGCGGCGGCGCTCACGTCAACATTACCGGTGCGGCTGTTTCAAGGACAGCGGAAGATCCCGGCCTTGCCGCACGTTTCATCGCTTTCATGCTTACTGCAGAGGGTCAGGACTTGCTGACGCGAGAAACGCAGGAGTTTCCGCTGAGCGACACAACGCCTCCGCCCCCCGGGGCAGAACTTGTTCCTGCCTTTGCACCTGGAGCAACACCGCTTGAGACATTTGGTCGAAATCAAGCCGAAGCCCAGCGTCTATATGACCTCGCTGGCTGGAACTAGCAGCCAAGCAACTGGCGGCGAGGACGCAAGTTGACGCATGCATCGGGCCGCCTGTCGCTTTTTTTGAGCTCTGGGCTGATCGCAATCCCCGTGCTGGCGGCCATATGGTTTGGATTAACTGGCGGCGATGGACAGGCGTGGGATCATATCCTGAACAATCGGCTCGTGCCCTATACGCTCACGACTCTTGGCGCGCTGTTTTTGACGGGTCTTCTGGTACTCGTGATCGCCATTCCGCTGGCCTGGCTGATCAGCGCCTACGAATTTCCAGGTCGGGCAATATTCGAATGGGCGCTTATCCTTCCGCTGGCAATGCCGGGCTATGTCATGGCGTACGCCTGGGCTGACCTGACCGGCGTCTCAGGCCCGCTTCAAGCAAGCCTGCGTGAGATGACGGGCCTGTCGGCCCGCGACTACTGGTTTCCGGATGTGTTTAGCCTGCCGGGTCTCGCCTTTGTTATGGCCGCCACGCTATATCCTTATATCTATTTGACGGCGCGGTCGGCGTTCACCACACAGTCGCTCTCAACCCTCGAAGCCGCGAGATCACTCGGAGCACATGGTGCGCACCTCTTCTTGTCTATCGCAATGCCCGCCGCACGTCCGGCCATTGTTGCGGGTCTCGCACTCGCACTTATGGAAACGGCGGCTGACTATGGCGCGGCCGACTTTCTTGGCATCCAGACACTCGGCGTTGGACTGGTCCGGGCCTGGACCTCCTTCGGCGAACCGGCAACGGCTGCCAGGCTATCGATTGGCCTGATCTCGATTGCTTTTTTGTTTATGATTTTGGAGCGCACCCAGCGCGGACAAATGGGTGTTCAACAGACATCGAGCCGGTGGAAGACACTCGCGCGCCGCCCGCTTGCAACTGCACAAGGGTGGAGTGCGAGCCTATTGTGCATCATCGTGCTGGCAATTGTCTTTATCACACCAATGGCACGACTGGTCTGGCTCGCATGGGATCACGGCGTCGATGCCGAGCGGCTCGCCGGCCCGCTCGCCAGCAGCATGATCCTAGGGGTTGCCGGAATGCTTGCCGCCTTTGTTTTAGCGCTTCCAATTGCGCTCGCTTCAGCCAATCGCAGGCGTTTAGCCTGGATCGGCCGTCTGACGGCGGCGTCGGGCTACGCTGCTCCCGGTGTTGTACTGGGCTTAGGCGGTCTGTTCATTCTCGGCGCTCTTGGCCTGCCTCTAACCGGTTCTTACGCGCTGTTCATTCTCGTATGGATCTATGCCAGCCGGTTTTCGACGATTGGCGCCGAACCGATGATCGCCGCGCAGATGCGCGCCCCCCGGTCTTTGGGTGAAGCCACGCGCAGCTTGGGCGTGCGCGGTATCTGGCGCCTTTGGCGCGTTGATCTGCCTATCCTGCTCCCCGGTATATTAGCAGGCGGGCTGATCCTGTTTGTCGAAACTCTGAAAGAACTACCGGCAACCTTGATGCTGCGCCCGTTCGGTTGGGATACGCTTGCCGTGCGTGCCCATGCCTATGCCTCAGATGAACGCCTGGCTGAGGCGACATTGCCATCGGTGCTGATAACGCTGGCGGGACTTGTGCCCGTCATTCTATTGTCGCGTCAAATGACAGCTTCCGGGGAGCGATCATGAGCCAACATGCGGCACTTGTTGTGCGCGATCTCGGCCGGACATTTGATCGCAAGCCAGCGCTGTCTGGCGTATCCTTGCGCCTCGAGCCGGGTGAGATCACGGCGGTGGTTGGCGGATCGGGCGCAGGAAAGACCACGCTGCTACGTCTTATTGCCGGCATGGAAAAGCCAGATGCCGGAACAATCACAAGCGCCGAAACTGTGCTGTCATCTGCCCATCATGTCATCCCGCCCGAAAAACGTCATATCGGCCTGATCTTTCAGGACTTCGCTCTGTTCCCGCACCTGAACGTGATACAGAATATTGGTTTTGGCCTGTCCAAACACGACAAGATGGCGGCAGAAAACACGATCCAGCTTTGGCTGGAACGCCTATCACTCGAGCATCGACGCACCGCATTTCCGCATCAATTGTCCGGCGGCGAGCAGCAACGCGTTGCGATTGCCCGGGCGCTAGCAGCAAACCCTGTTGCGATTCTGATGGATGAGCCCTTCTCTGGATTAGACCCGACACTGCGCGCGGATATTCGTCACCTGGCGCTTGGCGCTGTCAAAGACGCCAAGATTCCGGCCCTGTTGGTCACACATGATCCAGCCGAAGCACTGGCGGTTGCCGATCAGATCATGATCCTCGACCGCGGTTTTGTTGTCCAATCCGGCACGCCAGACGCGCTCTACAGGGCCCCCCTTAACGCCATCGCTGCGCGGGCGCTCGGGCCCGTCATTGCACTCGATATTGATGACACGCCGCCACCCTGGCGTGCCGAGAGCGGCCATCAAAGCCGGCTCTGCTTTCGACCAGAGCATGTTCGCGTCAGCACGGCCAGCGGGGTTTTATTGCGCGTGATCGGGGCCCGCCGCGTTGGCCCGATCGCCCAAATCACGCTCAAGACCGGAGAATCGAGCTTTACTGCACATATGATGCTCGACGAGTTACCCAGGGTCGGCGAAAATCTACCGGTCGAACTCATTGCAGGATCAGCATTTTCCTATCAGGACGCCAATTCTGACAAATCAGTTACCTAATCCATCAGACACTCGCCTTCATGTTCAATTCAGCGTAGTTTCTGCAAATGACAAAAATGTATTCTTACGC
>JBCCMX010000101.1:0-8055 GCA_039026135.1 Pseudomonadota bacterium
CGTTCACGCCGTGGACGCGCGGCGAGTAGCATATGTCGAGCAACTTCTCTTGAACCTGGGTGCTGACCCTGTTGATGTCCGTTCGCGGTCGCAAATCCTGTATTGGGCAGTTATCGGTCGAATTCTCTCAACTAACGGAGTTGAACCTAATCTGTCCGATACAGACTTCGATCGTTTTGCAGAATTGCTGGCCAAGTAACTGAGTCTCAACATGTCAGCCTCGGATCTTACGTTGCCGAATCCCAGGTGTCTAAGTCCGATACTACCAGCGGCCGCTTTAAGCCGCCCGTGGTGGCGGGCTCAAAAACCCAGGTTGAAGACAAAGCCCGGAGACCTTCGTGATTTAATTCTGGATATAACTATATCCCCGCCGTTTCCGGCGGGGCGAGCTCTGCTGCAAGGTTGTAGCGCGTCTAGGCGCTCTTGCGGTCCTCGTCGTCGACTTCTTCAAAGTCGGCATCGACCACGTCTTCACCATCTGCTGCGGCGTCGGCGGCCGCATCGGCACTGGCTGCATCCGCTTGCTGGGCGCCATAAATGGCCTCGCCGAGCTTCATCACAGCACCCATCAATTCCTGATGCTTGGCTTTGATATCTTCAGCATCGTCGCCTTCAGCAGCGGTTTTCAGTGCCTCAGACGCCGTTTTGATCTCTTCCTTGACCTCATCCGACACCTTGTCGCCGTGCTCTTCAACTTGCGCTTCGGTCTGATGAATCAGGCTTTCAGCGCCATTCTTCGCTTCGACAAGCTCGCGGCGTTTCTTATCTTCTTCCGCATTCGCTTCGGCATCCTTGACCATTGCCTGAATATCATCATCGCTCAGGCCGCCATCGGCCTGGATCGTGATCTGCATCTGTTTGTTGGTCGCCTTGTCCTGGGCCGAGACCGACACAATGCCATTGGCATCAATGTCGAACGTCACCTCGATTTGCGGCACGCCCATGGGGGCCGGCGGAATGCCTTCCAGATTGAACTGGCCGAGCAACTTGTTTGAGCTCGCCATTTCGCGCTCGCCCTGGAATACGCGGATCGTCACAGCCGGCTGATTATTCTCGGCGGTCGAGTATGTTTTCGACTTTTTCGTCGGGATCGTCGTATTGCGCTCGATCAGACGATCGAAAATATCGCCCTTGGTCTCAATCCCGAGCGAGAGCGGTGTCACGTCCAGCAGCACGACATCCTTCACATCACCCTGCAGAACGCCGGCCTGGATTGCCGCGCCGAGCGCCACAACCTCGTCCGGGTTCACACCCTTGTGCGGCGATTTGCCAAAGAACTTCTCGACCGAATCCTGAACCGCCGGCATACGCGTCATACCGCCGACCAGAACGACTTCATCAATGTCGCCAGCTGATTTGCCGGCATCGGCGAGCGCCTTTTTGCACGGATCGATGGTGCGCTTGATCAGGTCCGCCACCAGGCTTTCCAGTTTCGCACGGGTCAGCTTGATGTTCAGGTGTTTCGGGCCAGATGCATCAGCTGTAATGAAAGGCAAGTTGACCTCATAAGAGCTTGCAGATGACAGCTCCTTCTTGGCTTTCTCGGCTTCTTCTTTCAGGCGCTGAAGGGCCAGCTTGTCAGCCTTCAGGTCGATGCCCTGCTCTTTCTTAAACTCGTCGGCCAGGAAATCGACGATGCGCAAGTCAAAGTCTTCACCGCCGAGGAAGGTATCGCCATTGGTGGAGAGCACTTCAAAGACGCCGTCGCCAATTTCCAGCAGCGAGACATCAAATGTGCCGCCGCCAAGGTCATAGACGGCGATAATCTTGTTCTCATTGCTCTTGTCGAGGCCATAGGCCAGCGCGGCGGCTGTCGGCTCATTAATGATGCGCAGCACTTCAAGCCCGGCAATCTTGCCGGCATCTTTGGTCGCCTGACGCTGGGCGTCATTAAAGTAGGCCGGCACCGTAATCACGGCCTGTATGACTTCGCCGCCGACATAGGCCTCAGCGGTTTCTTTCATCTTGGTCAAGATGAAGGCTGAAATTTCCTGCGGCGCATAATCCTTGTCGCGGCCTTTAACCCAGGCATCACCATTTGGACCTTTGACGATCTCAAACGGGCTGAGCTCTTTGTCCTTTTGCGCGGTCGGGTCATCATAAGTGCGGCCGATCAGGCGCTTGATCGCGTAGAATGTAAAGTCCGGGTTGGTCACCGCCTGGCGCCGGGCCGGCATGCCGATCAACCGCTCGCCGCCTTCTGTAAACGCCACAACGGAGGGCGTGGTGCGTGCGCCTTCTGAATTTTCGATCACCTTGGCGTCGCCGCCATCCATTACGGCCACACAGCTGTTTGTGGTCCCAAGGTCAATCCCGATGATTTTGCCCATAGATACTGTCTCTCTCTCTTAAGCCGCCGCCTTTTGCCCATTTCGGCCTGACGTGCAGCGCCGGCATCGGGCGGCTCTACATGAAGATGTGAGGGGGTGACAACGGGGTTTCAACCGCTCACCCCCCAACTGAACTGCGATGTGGTGAATCGCGCCGCGTGTTCAAGGGGTAAATGCAATACCCCCGCCTAATTCGCCTGCCCCGCACTGACCGCCACCATGGCAGCGCGAAGCGTTCGATCGCCAATTCTCCACCCGCCTTGAAACAGCGACGCGATGGTTCCGTTGGGTTGCTCTGATGGGATATTCGCCACCGCCTGATGCAGATTGGGGTCGAAGGCTGCGCCCGGCTCGGCCTCAATCGCCGTCACGCCATGACGGGTGAGGACCGTGTGCAGCTCTTTCTGGGTCATCTCAATACCGCCGAGCAGGCCCTTACCGCCTTCGGTCAGCTGCGCACGCTCTTCTTCCGGCAGGGCTTCCAGCGCACGGGACATATTGTCGGACACGCTTAAAAGATCGCGTGCAAACTTTTCAATGGCATAGATGCGGGCATCGTTTTTCTCGCGCTCAGAGCGTTTGCGGATATTGTCGGTTTCGGCCAAGGTGCGCAGCAACTGGTCGCGCATTTCTTCCTTTTCGGCTTCCAGAACCTGAATCTGTTGCTCGGATGTCAGCACCTTTTCCGGCTCAAGCTCGGGAACCGGCTCACCAAACTCTTCATCCGAACCTGCCTCATCGGGTTCGGCCTGTTTGGCCGCTTTCAGAATCTCGTCTGCCGCTGCCTTCAGATCAGCTTTCGAGGCATCCGCTGCAATCTCGACTGGCGGCTCATCGCCATTTGTCTTGACCGTTTCGTCACTCATCTTGTCGTCTCTTACTCCTGTTCGCGTTGGCGAAGGACCTCTCCGACCATCCGCGATGTATAGTCAACCATCGGGATCACCCGCGCATAATTTAATCGCGTCGGTCCGATGACACCAAGCGCTCCTATCACTTGTTTGGAGGCGTTCATATAGGGAGCGACAATCACGCTTGAACCCGACAACGGAAAAAGACTGTTTTCCGAGCCAATGAACAGGCGCACGCCATCGGCCTCACGCGTCGAGTCCAGCACTTCCAGAAGGCCCTGTTGGCGTTCAAGGACATCAAAAAGCTGGCGCACCCGTTCCATATCTTCGGCCGCCTCAGCATCGCTGAGCAAGTTGGCCCGACCATGAATGATCAGGCCGCGCTCATCGCCGGGCAAGGCGCCGGCCCATTGGGCAAGGCCTCGTTCAACAAGGTCTGCGGCGGCTGCATCAAGCTGTGCGCGATGATTAGTAATCTCGTCTTTGATCTCGTTGGCGGCCTCTCTTAGTGTGCGCCCCTTCATCCGGGTGCCAAGATAGTTGCCAGCTTCGATAAGCGTTGTCTGCGGCAGGCCGGGCGGGACTTTGACCAGACGGTTTTCAACATCGCCGAGTTCGTTGACTAGAACGCAGAGCGCCTCGCCGGTGGTCAGCGGAACAAACTCCACATGCCGCACCGGGGCATCTTCTGTCGGCGAGGAAACGAGCCCCGCACCGCCCGCAAGGCCCGACAGGATCGATGAGGCCTCCGTCAGCACACCGGCCATATCTCCACCCGCACTGCTCAGCCGGGACTTGATCTGCGAGCGGTCATCTTCGCTTGGCTCGCCGATTTCCAGAAAGCCATCAACAAACAGGCGAAGCCCGGCATGGGTCGGCACGCGTCCGGCGGACACATGCGGGGCATCCAGCAAGCCAAGGTCTGACAGGTCCGACATGACATTGCGGATCGATGCTGGCGACAGGCTGATACCGCCTTTTGACAGTGTCCGTGATCCAACCGGATCGCCTGTCTCAAGATATGTCTCAACGATCTGCCGAAAGATGTCCCGCGAGCGCGCATCGAGGTTCTGCAGAAGGGATACGGGGCGTTCTGATGTCATTGTCTATCAAACAAGTCTTTTTTGGCTAGCGCGTTCAATCGGTTTTGGGTTCAACCCCAATCGGGGGAATGAAGCGTGTGACCACCCCACTGTAAAAGGACATAATGTCATTCATGTCGGCAACAAAGTCGCCGGTGGGCACAAATGGCCCGCCAATACCGCCGATCTTGCGAACATAATCAAGGTAACCAAACGCAATCGGAACGCCAGCTTCCAACGCAATAGAGTAAAACCCTGTCTTCCAATAGGCGACCTTCGCGCGTGTCCCCTCCGGCGCCACGGCCAGCACCAGCGCGTCGGCTTGTGCATATGACTCAGCCACCTGCGAGACAACACTGTTGGACTTGTCACGATCAACCGGCAGGCAACCCCACCACCGCATCACCCAGCCAAACGGCCCCTCCACAAGGCTTTTCTTGCCCATCCAGCGCAAAGGCACACGGTAGTAAAACGCCACACCAAGCATAAACATCAGATCCCAATTGGACCGATGCGGCGCAGCAATCACCACAAGCTTTTGCTCTTTTGGCATCGCGCCTTCGACTCGCCACCCGAACAGGCGCATAAAGATCATGAAACAGACCCGCGCCGCCTCATAGCCCAGGCTGCGCCGCGGGCGGATCGATCCGCGCGCCAGGGCCCTTTTGTCGAGGGCTGTCATCGCCGATCTCCCGTTCAAAACAGTTCTGTCTAGACTCAGCAGACGAAACCCGCAATTTGCGCAGCTGTTGTCTTTTCAGAAAGTTTACACCTATGCCTGCCTTTCAACGCCCGTCCGGGCGCGCCGTCGATCAGCTTCGTGAGATCACGCTCGACACCCATGTCACCCGCTATGCCGAAGGGTCATGCCTTGCCAAATTCGGCCACACGCATGTGCTCTGCACCGCAAGCTGGACCGATAAAGTCCCCGGCTGGATGCGCGGGACTGGCAAGGGCTGGGTCACGGGCGAGTATGGTATGTTGCCGCGCGCGACCCATACGCGCGGCAATCGCGAGGCGGCGCGGGGCAAACAGTCCGGACGTACCCAGGAAATTCAGCGCCTGATCGGGCGCTCCCTTCGCTCTGTGGTGGACCTTGAGGCACTCGGTGAAAATCAGATCACGATAGATTGCGATGTCCTGCAGGCCGATGGCGGCACGCGCACCGCCTCGATCACGGGCGGCTTTGTCGCGCTGGCGCTCGCGTGTCGTTACCTCAAGGACGAGGGCGTGATCACAACAGATCCGATCCTTAAACAAGCAGCCGCGATCTCGGTCGGCCTGTTTGAGAACACGCCTGTCCTGGATGTCGACTATCCTGAAGACTCAACCGGGCAAGCGGACATGAATGTCGTCATGAGCAGCGATGGCGGCTTCATCGAACTGCAAGGCACAGGTGAAGAGCGCCCGATGACACGCCCGGAGGTCGAGGAGATGATGCGCCTGGCTGAAAAAGGCTGCAATGAACTGTTCGCGGCGCAGAAAGCCGCGCTCGGATAAATGTGGGAGCGCTTGATCCCCGACGCGGCGGCAGTTGGTGAGAGACTGAAAGCGCGCGGCGAGACTTTGGCCATCTCGGAATCATCCTCCGGCGGGCTGATTTCCGCGGCGCTGCTGGCGGTGCCGGGCGCCTCACGGTTTTATCGCGGCGGCGGCCTCATCTACACACCCGCAGCCTTCAGGGGCCTGATGGGGCTTGCCAAGGAAGACATTGAAGGCATGCGCTCCTCGACCGAGCCCTATGCCAGGTTCATGGCCCAGGCGATCCGCAACAAGCTGCGCGCAGACTGGGGTCTGTGTGAAACGGGCGCATCTGGCCCTGGCGGCAACGCCTATGGCGATGCGGCCGGTCATACATGTATCGGGATCGTTGCTGAGGATGTCGATGTTGCTTCGACATTAGAGACCGGTTTGGATGCGCGCACGACAAACATGTTCCTGTTCGCACAGCACGCATTGTCCCAGCTGCAGGCGGCGTTGGACGCGGCGCCCTAGGCGGCCTCTTCCTCCTTATCGGACTGTGAGCCGTCAAACACCAGAATATCTCCTGGCTGACAGTCGAGTTCCCGGCACAGGGCCTCGAGCGTCGAAAAGCGCACGGCCTTGGCTTTGCCTGTCTTGAGGATGGAGAGATTGGCGAGAGTCACGCCCACGCGTTCCGAAAGTTCGGTCAGCGACATTCTTTTATCTAGCAAGACCCGGTCAAGGGTCACCCGAATGGTCATGGGGCCCTCCTAAATCGTCATCTGGGATTCTTCGCGCAGGCGGGTGCCTTCACGAAAGACCTGAGCGAGCACAAACAATATGACGACCGCGATCCACGCGCCGATGTGGAAGTCATAGTCCACTTGCGCTTCTGTCAAACTCACCAGCAGCACATAGCCAATATTTCGGATAATCTCGACTAAAGCGATGGCGCCAGCGATCCGCATCAGGCGGGTTGCATTTTCAGGCACAAAGGGGTCGCCCGATGCCAGCGTCGAGAGGATCCGGCGTAACTGATCGGATATGAAGGCAATGCCGCCTGAAAACACCGAGATGGCGATCAAGGCCGCAATCGGCGCGGCCGGGCGGCTTAACTCAGCGCCGCGGTCACCCGGGAAAGGAATAGGCTCACCGGTCACGGCTGCTGAAACAATGGTGAACGCGCTGACAAGTCCGATCACAATCGCGGCCCAAAACAGGGCGCGAAGCAGAAATGACAAAATGGCCGCAACAGAATTGGCCTCGACTTGCGTCATTGCTCCACATATCTCCTATCACTCGACCAGCGGTTAGACAAAAAAGCGTCAAGCTTTACCGTTAAACGATAACAGTATTCGCTTTGAAAGCAAGAACGGAGCCAGGTGTATGACACGTAAACTTGCCCCGGGCCCTTTGGTCGCTGCAACACATAACGCCGGGAAAGTCGCTGAATTAAAGGACCTTTTTGAGCCAGTGGGTCTTCAGGTGACGTCTGCAATTGATTTGAATTTGGATGAGCCGGAGGAAACCGAGCTCACATTTGTTGGAAACGCGCTGCTAAAGGCCCGCGCAGCGGCCACCGCGACCGGCAAACCGGCGCTTTCCGACGATAGTGGCCTTGCCGTTGATGCCCTTGGCGGGGCACCTGGGATCTATTCGGCGCGCTGGGCGGGACAACCACGCGACTTTGGTCTTGCGATGCAGAAGGTCGAAGACGCGCTAAAGGACGCAGAAGCCAGTAGCCGGCGCGCGCAATTCATCTGTGCATTGGCGGTTGTCTGGCCGGACGGACATGAAGAAGTCTTTGAAGGTGACGTCACCGGTTCCCTCGTCTGGCCACCGCGCGGAGATCTTGGCTTTGGCTACGACCCCATGTTCCAGGCCGACGGGCAGGACATTACTTTTGGTGAAATGGACCCGGCTAAAAAACACGCCATGAGCCACCGTGCCGATGCCTTCGCCAAACTGAAAGCCGCGCTTCTTTGACCGGGGCGATCACTGGCCCCGATTACGGATTCGGCCTTTATGTTCACTGGCCTTACTGCACCAAAATATGTCCGTACTGCGATTTCAATGTCTATGCGGCCAAGGCGCGCGAGGCGGCGCCGCTCGTCGCAGCAATATGCAGCGATATTCAGAACCAGAGAGCGTTCTTGCCGAACCATCCGCCACTGGACTCAATCTTTTTTGGCGGAGGCACGCCCTCGCTACTGTCGCCAGCTGATCTCTCGGCAATAATCGAGGCGGCCGTATCCAGCTTTGGCCTGACCGCGGAAGCCGAAATCACGATCGAAGCCAACCCGAACGACATTCTCGGCGCCGATCTGC
>JBCCMX010000102.1:0-7812 GCA_039026135.1 Pseudomonadota bacterium
ACACCCGGCAAAAGCGCGTCCAGCACCGCTTCGGCATCAGGCCCCTGCAGGGCGAGCAGGCTAGCTGTCTGATCATAGCGCTCAAGCTCAACATCATCGCCCAGAACACCAGACAAACGCCGCAAATCGCTTTCCTTGACGGCCGAGTTCACCACAACATAAAGCTCGCCAAGCCTTGTGACCTGCTCTGATCGACCCACAAACAGATCATCGGCAATCCCGCCTTCGTCCGTCAGCAAGACGGTGTAGCGCAGGCGCCCCGGTTTCAACCCGGCGATATTGGACGGGATGACGCGCTCAGCACGGCGGGCAAGCTCGGCAAACGCCTCGTCCGCATCCGCGGGCCCCTGCCCCGACTTAAAGCGGAAGGTGGCGGGGCCCATATGGCTCACATCAAACAAGCCCGCATGGGCCCGTGTCCATAAGTGCTCGGCCTTCACGCCCTCGCTGTACTGAACGGGCATGTCGTAGCCGGCGAACGCGACCATCTTGCCGGCCAAGGCCTGATGCATCTCGTAAAGCGCGGTGCGTTTTAGCCCAATTGTGTTATCCATATGCGGCGCCTACAAATGACGACCTGCCCCCTGAAGAGGAAACGCGGTCGCCCCCGCTGTCTCGGCGCCTGAGAGATTCCGCAGACCCTTGCCTGCTTGCTCCTTCGGCGAGGCTGCCGCATTTTGCGCGCCTCTTTCCAGCGTGTTGGCTCCGTTCCGGTCCTTTGGCCTGAGCGTTTCCGGGGCGGTTGCGCCTTCGGCGGCGAGGCGAGCCTCGCTCTCTCCCGGAACAGAGTTATTTCTCGTCAACTAGCCTCGATTCCGGCTCGCGGCAAGGCTAAGGCTGCGCCGCGGCCCGTCGCGCTGTAAACTGCTCGTTTTTAGTACACCAGTGCCAGGCTGGACAGCTGGCTGGCGATCGCGGCATAGGCGCTTTTCAACTCCTCGCCATTATCGGCATCGAAGAAACGGCTGTCTTCGCCGGCGCAATCGCGCAGGGTAGCCTCAGCACTGGTGGGCGCCTGGAAAGCCACAGCGTACACCAACACATCTGCATTCCGCATCGCATCACACATTTTCTTGGCCTGTTGTGCACTATCGCCCTGCGCCGATTCGTATTCGGTGTTGAACTTCCCGTCGGTCATCAGGATCACCGCTTTAACCGATTGGGGCTCGGTATAGGCATGCGGCGCTGAAGCACTGGGCCAGACTGAAGCCCAGTCAGGCGAAATCAGATACCAGGACCATGCCACGCCAAGATGTCCGGCTGTCCAGCCATCGGCCTCCAGCGCGTCAATCTCCTGGTTGAACGTCGCAAGATTGTTGGTCAGCGGCAGGACTGAGCTTACCGGACAAGACGTCGCCTCCTCGCCAAGCCATTTGTTAAAGCCAGGCGCGTCGTCCTTCCAGGCTGCGACACCGGTGCGCTCAGATACGCAGGCAACGGCCTGTTCGTCAGCGTCAAACTCTCCGTCGCCATCTTCATCAATCCAGGCGAGATCGTCCTCATCCAGGTCATCCAACACGTGCGGCGCAAATTCACCGGCATTCACAGATGTCGAATATGTGTTGAAGGCAATGCGCACGCGATCGCCAGTCTGACCCGTAATCAGCTGCGCAGCCGCATCCTTCGCCGCTGTTTTCAGGTCGTCAAGCTTCTGCCCATCCATTGACCCTGACACATCCAGCATCAGGGCAAGATCAAGCTTTGTCAGCGAAGCCCGCGCCACAGCTGTCGACCCGATCTCCACTTCATCAACCGCCGAAATCGCCGACAGCGTGGTTGGGAGCACGCAAATAACATCAACCGTCACGGTCGCTGCCGTCCGATCGATCAATACATCAGGATCAGGACAGGACAGATCGCCCGCCGCTGTAGCCAGATCCTCGCGGAACAGCACAGTCGCAACACTTTTGACCTCGGCATCGCTCGCCTCGGCATTTTCCAGCTCACGCGCGGCTGCAAGCGACGCGGCATCGAGCGCGGTTTGAACATGGCCCTTGGCTGTCACGCTGCGGCTGAAATCGATCGCAAAGCCAGACACCGCCACAAGCGGAATTATCAGCAAAGCAAACATCATCGCGACATTGCCGTGATCTTGTTGAGACCAAAGACTTAACTTTCGACCGAACATACCTAGTGCCCACCTTTGAATCTGCGCCGTGTTCCGGCCTATCAGACAAAGCATGCAAATAGTGGGCCTATGATAATTTCTGCCTAAGCTCGCCGCTTAATTTCGATCAAAAGTTTTCACACTCGGACAAAAAAATAGCCCGGCCGTTCAGCCGGGCTATCCGAAAATCTAGTCGTCACGACGACCTAGCGAACGATAATCGTCACTTCCGAGCGACGGTTCAGAGGCTCGCGAACGCCATCACGTGTTGGCTTCGCCTGGTCGTTTTCGCCTTTGGAGTCTGTGCTGATCAGTGACGAATCAACGCCGCGTGCTTCCAGGGCACCTGACACAATAGAGGCGCGTGCCGCGGACAGACGATCATTGTAGCTCGAGCTACCTGACGCGTCTGTGTGACCAACGATTGTTACGCCGCCAGTTGCACAATCCTCGCGGGCCGCAACATTGTCGATCGCCTGATCGATAACAGCTGAGGCCTGGCTCGTGAGCTCAGAGCTGTCCCACTCAAAGTAGACCACGAATGACTGATCATCATCAGAACATGGCGCAACCACAGTCTCAACCAGCTGCTCTGGTGGAGGTGGCGGCGGTGGAGGTGGTGGTGGCGGAGGAGGTGGTGGCGGAGGCGGCGGCGGAGGCGTCGCACCGAACAGATAGCGCAGACCAACTGTCACCGTGTGATCGACATAATCGGCCTCATAATCAGATGCGTCTGCAATGCGGTCACCTTCAAACTCCAGTCCCTCAACAGAGAAGAAACGATAGCCAAGATCAAGCTTCAGCGCCTCGGTCACATCGTAACCGATACCTGCCAGAGCCTGATAAGCGAACGCGGTATCGGTATCGCTGAACCCGTTTGCGGCCAAACCAGTGGTTGTCGCCAGCGTGTTACCTTTGGCTGTCACACTGGCAAAACCGACACCGAGGCCGACATAAGGCTCAAAAGTCTCGCCCGTGTTGATGTCATAATAACCGTTCAACATCAGGTCCCAGATGTCGAACTTGCCGTCTGGCGAGTGCTCAACCAGGCCGGCCGGAATAGCTGTCGATGAATTGACAAGACCTGACGTCTCAAGGTCGCCCGCGCGATAGTCGAGCGCTGTTTCAAGGCGGAACCCGCTGCCAATCTCGTAACCAAGACCGAGACTAGCAAGACCAGATGTGTCGTCCTGAACCTTGGCGTCGCCGCCCATTGTCAGTTCAACATTAGTCTCTGCGTCGTGATCCACCGTCCCATCGATAATGTAACCGAGGTCGCCGCGAACGTACCAACCTTCTTCAGCATGGGCTGAAAGCCCGGCTGTTCCGAGCGCGACAACGGCTGACGCACACATGAGAGTCTTCTTCATACTCATCCCCTTGTAGCTGCCAACAAAAACACCATTGTCCCGTTGGCGTCAGGAAGTTTACGGACTTACCCGTATGAAGTGTCTGTAAATCCTTTTTTAACCCATGGCGAGGGTCGGCCATGGCTCAATACAGTGAACAAGGTGCTTTTTTGCTTTGGCGCGGCGTATTTGCAACAGATACGCAACCCGCGCATTACAATAATGTCTCAAAAACAGGACCTTAAAGAAGAGTGGTACCGCCTTCCTGAATCGAACAGGAGACCTCTAGATCCACATTCTAGCGCTCTAACCAACTGAGCTAAGGCGGCCCGGATCGCCGTCTTACGCCCGAGCGGCATGAGAAACAAGATGGGAAGTCTTGCGATCTGCAGTTATTCTATTCCGCCGCGCCCACAGGCACCGGTTCCTGCTCGCGTGCATCGGTTCCGGCCCGTTTGAAGGCCAATGCCGGATCATCGATCTTGCCAAACCGCATCAAGGTCACATCGCGCGCATAATTCTGCGTTATCAACCATGGCGCTTCACTTCCCTGTTTCGGGAACTGGTCAATGCTGCGCTGAATATAGCTGGAGGAAAACGTGATGTAATCCTGCCGGTCTATGGCGCCCGACGGAACGGGACGAACTTCGGCGTACGAACCGCGATCCAGATGCGCAATCATCTTGCACATATACTCGCTGGTCAAATCGGCCCGCAGGGTCCAGCTGGCATTCACATAGCCGAATACATTGGTCAGGTTCGGCACGCCTGAGAGCATCGCATTTCTGTAAACAATCTCATCATTGATATTCACCTGCCGACCATCGACATGCAGCGTCATCCCGCCGCCGTAGACAAGTTCTAGCCCGGTCGCTGTGACAACAAGGTCAGCATCGAGCGTCTGACCTGAGACGAGCGCAATGCCGTTTGCCGTAAAGCGCTCGATCTCGTCGGTCACAACGTGGGCGCCGCCGCCGCGCAAGGCCTTGAAAAGATCGCTGTCGGGGACAAGGCACAGGCGCTGATCCCAGGGATCATAGCGCGGTGAAAAATGGGTATCGAGGTCGAAATCCGCGCCCAGCTCTTCTCGCAACAGGGTCTTCAGACGCGCCTTCGTTCGTCCGGGAAACCTGCGAATAAGTGAATAGGTGTAGAGCTGCCGGATCACATTCTTCCAGCGGGTCAAACCATAAGCCAGTTTAGCCGGCAGAAAACGGCGCAGTGCGTTCGCAAGTCTATCGCGGGCGGGAAGTGAGACGACATAGCTTGGCGAGCGCTGCAGCATGGTCACGCTGGCCGCCTTATCCGTCATGGCCGGAACGAGTGTGATCGCGGTCGCGCCAGAGCCGATAACAACAACCTTTTTGCCCGAATAATCATAGTCTTCAGGCCAGAACTGGGGGTGGATAATCTCCCCTTCAAAGGCATCTATTCCCTCAAAATCCGGGGTGTATCCGCGATCATACCGGTAATATCCTGTGCACATATGCAACCACCGGCAACCAATTGTCTTGGGCCCTTCGGGCGTCTCGATCTCGACAAACCAACGCGCCCGCGCACTATCCCAACTGGCAGAGACCGCCTTGTGGCGATAGCGAATCCTGTCCTCGATGCCGTGCTCTTCGGCCGCCTCGCGAATATAGGACAGAATTGAAGGGCCGTCCGCAATCGCTTTGCCATCCGTCCAGGGCTTAAAATTATAGCCGAGCGTGTGCATGTCGCTGTCAGACCGGACACCGGGATAGCGAAACAGATCCCATGTTCCGCCCATCCGCTCGCGCGCTTCAAGCACACGATAGGTTGTTCCAGGGCAACGCGCCTGAAGCTGGCAGGCCGCACCGATGCCGGAAAGGCCTGCGCCGACAATCAGGACATCAATATAGTCTGTCGTCATCGCGTTAAAAAATCACGCCTCACACATACCGTCCACCATCACTTAGGGTAAGACTCAGTCGGTGGGCTTCAAGACCCGAACCGTAACGGCGCTTTGGCGGCCTGCTTTATCGACCGCGCTGACGCGGTAAAAACCAGCGCTCTGGGGCTGCCAGGCCGGCAAACCACCCGCGTCACGATCAACCAATTCACCGTCAATATACCATTCCAGACCGCCATCGCCGCGCCCGGCAAAAACAAAGGGACGTGGCGCGCGCCCTCCAACCGTCCCGGCCCACAGTTCGGCATCCGCTGGAGGAAACAGGATATGCGGCGGGGCCACCTGATCGCTGAACGTGGCGAGCGCGCCGATAGCAGGCGTATTCTCCGGGCTTGTCAGACGGCCCGTGCCTTCAAATACCGGCGTCAGATGATGGGCGGCCCGGTCAGCCAGCTCGAACAGGAGCGGTAATGCGGCTTTGCGGCCGGTCACACCAGGACGGGGTGCACCGTCCGCGCGGCCAACCCATACCACAATCACATGATCACCTGACACGCCGGCCGCCCAGGCATCTCGATAGCCATAGGACGTGCCAGTCTTGAACGCGACTTGGGGGGCCTCCTTTGTCAGACGGCCAGGAATTCGTCCCATTGGCGCCGGCGTCTCTTTCAAGATTTGCGAGATCTCTGCCGCGCTGCGCTCACTCATGATGCGGTGGCCAGCCTCGCGGGCTGACACATCAATCTGATCCTCACGCCAGACAAGCGGTTTGGCAGAACCATTATCACCAAGCGCGGCATAGAGCACCGCCAGTTCTCGCGCCGTCAGGCCCGCCCCGCCAAGTGCCAGCGCCAGTCCGGAGGCCTGTTCTGCGCCGCGTGCCACCCGGGGGTGAGCACCGGCCATAGACAGCGAAGCTGCGAACCGGTCGGGTCCGATCTTGTCCAGCGTCATCACGGCCGGCACGTTGAGTGAGTGCTGCAGGGCTTGCGAGATCCGCACATCGCCGCGAAACAAACGGTCAAAATTCTCGGGCCGATAGGCCGCGAACTGTTGCGGCAGATCAGCTATCTTGGTCTGCGGCGTCGCTAGGCCGTCATCAAAGGCCATTGCATAGATGAACGGCTTGAGCGTTGATCCCGGCGAGCGCGGTTGATTGGTCAGATCGAGCCAGCCGCCAGGCCGGTGCCGGCTTGCTGACCCAACAGCGCCGCGCACCGCCTTTGTACCGGCCTCGACCACCAGAAAGCTGACTTGCACCTGCGGCTCCAGCTCGGCAACAACACGCGATGCGATACGTTCCAGTTCACCCTGGAGGCCAGCATCCAATGTCGACACGATGTCACCGCTTGCTCCGCGCGCAGCTTGCGCCGCCGCGTGCCAGGCCCGGGCGGGGAAGGCATGAGATTGGCTGGGCAGCGGCGCCGCATTGACCTCACGGGCGCGCTGATCACTCAAAAACCCCAGCCGATTGAGCTTTGAAACAATCTGTTGCCGCCCGGCCCGCGCACCCTGCGGGCGCAGGTCCGGCCGGCGCACCTCCGGCGACTGCGGTAAAGCAATCAGCAAGGCGATCTGATCATCGCTCAGCCGATCCGGCGCGCGTCCGAAATAGCGCCAGCTGGCCGCGCGAATACCTTCCAGATTACCGCCATACGGCGTTAGGGTCAGATAAAGCTCGAGGATTTCCTGTTTGGACAGCCGGGCCTCAATCTGATGGGCGCGCCACATCTCGACCAGTTTGGACCCGACATTTCGCGGCCGCGGCTCAAGCAAGCGCGCCGTCTGCATGGTTATGGTCGATCCGCCGGACACCACCCGCCCCGCGCGCGCCGAGGTCCAGACCGCGCGCACCATGCCGAGCCAGTCCACCCCGCCATGGCGCCAGAACCGCTTGTCCTCAACGTCCAGCAATGCGTCCACAAAGACCGGATCAATCTCATCTAAATCCGCGGCAAACCGCCAAGTGCCACTTTCAAGCGGAAGCGCCCTTAGCGGGCGGCCCTCGCGGTCAGTGACCATGATTGACACATCGCGCGCGCGCTCGATCGGCGGCGGGAAGGCCCAGTCAAGCGCAACAAGGGCGCCTGCCAAGAGCGCGGCGGCCAGCGCAATGCGCCGCAGCCAGATCATTTGCCGCCGCTTGGCCCGCTGACTTGCGGTGCGATGACGAGATTTGAGGCGGCCGAGCGCGCATAGACATCCGGGCGATACATGTCTTCAGCAACGACGCCAGGCATTGCAAACGTGCCAGGCGTGACGGCCCGAACAACATAGGCCAGCGTGCGCGGCGAGTTGACCACATCAATCGCAGCGACGAACCGGTCATCGCGCGCCTCTGCTGTTTGCGCATTGTCTATGTCGCCAATCCACGCAAATCCGCCGCGCTCGCTGCGGCCATCAGATGAGCCAAGCACCGTTTCAATCTCAAAACCGGCCGGCAGAAGATCTGCAACAATCACCGGATTATTGCGTCGCTCACG
>JBCCMX010000103.1:0-7811 GCA_039026135.1 Pseudomonadota bacterium
ATGGATGAGGCCATCACTGAAATGCCGAGCACGGTGGCGAGCATCAGCGCAATCATCAAGGCAAAATCGACCAGAAAAGCGCAGGCCCTTTCGCTGGCCGAGGCAACGCGCAGGTTTAGCAGCGCGCCCTCCGGTGTTGTGACCTGATGAATGTGCTTGGCCATGACCGGCCCATACGCGGTATCGATCGCATATTGCCGGGCTTTGGCGGCTTGGGTTCTCTCGGCTTCTGTCCGGGCGGCGATCTCAGTCATCGAATGCAACCTCGGCGCGGCGCGGGGCGTAGAAGTAGAGCAGCCAGAGCGTCAACGTTGTCGCGGCAATCAGATAGCGCACCGTATCGGAATTGATCAGCTGGCGGCCAAAGGCTTCAAGCAGGGCGGCGAGAAACAGCATGACCACAGCGCCGATAATGACAAGCGCGGCCTTCTCGCCTTCCTGGCGCAGCGATTCCATGCGCGTGCGCCGGCCTGGAAATGCGGCGGCCCCGCCAATCATAAAGCCGGCCGCCCCGGCCAGGATTACGGCAAACAGCTCTGTCACCCCATGAATAAACAGCCAGCCGGTCAGCTCATAGCCGAGCCCCTTGCTCCAGAACACGGCGTAGAAGCTGCCAAGATAGACGCCATTGTAAAGCAGCAAGACGGCTGTCGGCAGGCCAAACGCAAACCCGAGCGCAAAGGCAAAGATGGCAATCCCGCTATTGTGCGAAAACAAATCGGCGGCAAAGGCGCTCAGCAGGTCGATAATATTGGTATCGTCCGTATACAGCGTCGCGCGCAGTTCGTCATAGCTCGCATTCGGATTGCGATTGTCCCAGCCGCCATGGAAGGTCCAGTACCACTCGCTATCGTTCAATGTCAGGATGAAGGCGAACAGCGCGCCGCCAAACAGGCACAGAAAGGCCAGCAGTGTCGGCCCCTTGGCGCCCGAAACGGCGGCGGGCCAGTCAATCTTGAAGAAGCGGGAAATGCGCTCGCTGAAACGGGTGCGAGTGCCATAGACAAAGAAATAAGCCCGCGCGCAAAGCGATTCCAGATAGGCGGTGACATTCTGGTCGAGTGAGATCGACCGGGCAACGGACAGCGACGAGACCGCTTGGCGATAAAGCCGCGGCAGCGCATTCATGTCCTCATCGCTCAAAGCATCAATGCCGCGATTTTCCGCGCGCGCGATAATCGCGTCGAGCCGGGCCCAGTCGGCCTCGCGTTCCTCCCGAAACCGGTAGGACTTCATCATCGCGCCGTCATTCACAGCAGGTCCCTCCGCTTGATATCGAGATAGCGCGAGACAAGGTCCGCGCTGAACCTTTCGGGCCGCGTTTCGATGACATGCACACCAAGATGCTCCAGCTTGCGCAGAACCAGTTCTCGTTCGCTCAACAGGCTATCGGCAATGACCGCGCGTGACACATCATTTGCCGAAACGGGCGGTGCATCAATCATCTCGCCGAGCTGCTCATCCTCAAAACAGGCGAACAGGATCAGGTGACGGCGTGCCAGCCGGCGTACATTTTCCAGCATCAGTTCGGCCGAGATTGTATCGACAAAATCTGTGAAGAGAATGATCAGGCTGCGCCTTTGCAGGCGCGCTGATAGCGAACTCAAGGCCAATGTATAATTGGCTTCGTCGGTTGAATAATCGAGCCGGGCCGCCAGGCGCTGCAGATGCGGAAAGGCGCCGGTGCCCATCAACACATTGCTGGTCACGGTCGGTTTGGCATCAAACCCGAAGAGAGCCGTTCGGTCACCCGCGCGCAGCGAAACATAAGCGAGCAAAAGGGCGGCATTGATCGCCCGGTCAATCTTGGCGACCCCGCCAATCGGTTCGCACATCAGCCGGCCGGTATCGAAGGCAAACACGATGTGGTGGTTTCGTTCGGTGCGGAACTCCTTGGCGAGCAGACTTCGATGGCGGGCCGAGTGTTTCCAGTCAATCGCGCGCCGGTCCATGCCGGTCACAAACTCGCGCAGCGCGTCAAACTCCGATCCGTCGCCGCGATCGGTCTGCATCTTGATGCCAAAATCGGCGTCGCGCGTGTAGAGCCGCACCGCTTCTTCCTTCACCCAGCGCGTATTGGGCGTGATCGCCACCGGCGTGCCAAGATCCTCGATGCGCCGCACACGGATCAGTCCCAGCGGCCCGGTCCAGCTTAGCCAGAGCCGTTCCAGCCGGCCCTCGCCGCGGCGCAGGGCCTTGAGTGTGATCTGCGCATCATGTCGGCGCCCCGTCCAGCCGCGCAGGATGATGGGCTTGGGTGGATCGATCAGGACATTGGCTTCCAGCAGCGCCAGCAAGTCGCCGGGCAGGGGGCCATCATCCACCATCACCGTCACATGCACCGGGTCTTCGCTATTGGTGTAGAGAAGCGCCGGCGGGCTGACCTCAACGCGGATCGCACCGCGGCGTGCAGCAAGGCTCAAATCGACCAGCAATAAAGCGCCCACCAGAGCGAGCCAACCAAGGCTTAGCGCCCACAGGCTTGGCGCGACGACCGCGACGACCAGCATGATGGGCAGGCCGAGCAGCATCAGCCATATGGCGCGGAGCGAGGGGGCAATCATCGCCGGCGTCTCCTATCGCGGGGCCGGGGTCTGTTCGACAATATCGCTCAGCGTATCGTCGGTGGTGCGCCCCTCAATCTCAGCGGCTGGTGACAGGATCACCCGGTGGCGCAGTGCGGGTAGCGACAAAGCCTTCACATCATCGGGCACCACATAGTCGCGTCCATCAAGCGCCGCGCGGGCCCGCGCCGCCGCTGCAATCGCGGCTGCTGCGCGCGGGCTTGCGCCATTTGTCAGGGCCGGTGTGTCCCGCGTGGCGCGGACCAGGTCGACAATATAGGCGACAATATCATCCTGAACCCGCACGCCTGATACTGCGCTGACCGCGTCACTCAGCTCAGCGCCGCTCACCGCTGGCGTCACACCGAAAGCGCCGGCTGTCTTCATGCCGGTGCGATTGCCATGACCGGACACAATGGCGAGCTCGTCTTCGCGGGTGGGGTAGCCAAGCACATGTTTAAACAGAAACCGGTCGAGCTGCGCTTCGGGCAAGGGATAGGTGCCCTGTTGCTCGATCGGGTTCTGCGTCGCGATCACCGTAAAATGCGGGTTCAGCTGGTGGGCCTCGCCGTCAATCGTGACCTTGCGTTCCTGCATCGCCTCCAGCAGTGCGGCTTGCGTCTTTGGCGGCGTGCGGTTGATCTCGTCAGCCAGCAGAATGTCGGTGAAGATCGGGCCCTTGGTCAGCGTGAACGCGTTGGTGGAAAAATTGAACAGGTTCGTCCCGATCACATCGCCCGGCATCAGATCCGGCGTGAACTGGATACGGCCGAAATCAAGCTCGATGGCGGCGGCAAAGCACTGTGTCAAAAGTGTCTTGGCCGTTCCCGGTGGGCCTTCCAGCAGAATGTGTCCGGCCGAGAACAGCGCCGTCAGCATCAGGTCGACAGTGTCATCCTGGCCGATCACGCCTTTGCCGATCTCGGCTCTTATCTTGTCGGCCAGGGTCTTTACGCCATCAATTTGCACGGGTCATCTCCTTGCGCCACTGCCACAGGGCACTGGCTTTGTCTCGTATCTCTTCGCGGCTCTCGGCGCGGCGTTCCAGGGGCGTCGACAAGGCGTGCCATCGCCCGTCCAGGCCTTGCTGTTTGGCCATCGCGTCCAGGGTGCGTTGCAGCTCTTCATCGCTGATCGTCTTCGGCAGACCAAGCTCGCGGACAAGGCGTCGCCGGGTCAGGCGCAAATAGCCCGGGGCCATATGGCCTTCGCGGCGCGCCATGGCGATCAGCCCGGCGGAATTATCAGCGAGTGCCTTTTTGCCAAAGGCCAGCACGCGCGTTTCGCGCTCTGGCGGTCCAAACCGGATAAAGGCGGCCCAGCCAATCAGGCCGGCTGTTGCCAGCGCCATCAAAGTGGCACCAATAAAAGGTATATCGAAAATCGCCCGCAGCAGGTTTTCGGAGCGTTCAAATCCATGCAGCGTTGCGTCGATCGTGATCGGTGCGCCGTCCCAGGGCACAATCCATCGCATCATGTTAAGCGCAAACCGGGCATTGGCGCGCTCGGCGAGCCCAAACGTGTTGACCACATCTGGGTCGGCGAGAATGTAAATTTCCCGGCCCGGCAGTTTGACCATCAGGTCACCGCCCGGCCCACCGATCACGGTTTCCAGACTGTCGGACTCGATCACCTGCATGACGTGATCGAAATCGGGGGCCTCCAGGCCGAACGGGGTCTCAAGCGCGCCTGGATTGCGCAGGCGCCAGATGGAGGCATCCTGATCAAAAGTCGCGAGCAGACCCTCCACCTGGGCTTGGGTCAGAAGCTCGGTATCCTTTTGCCAGGATGGTTTGCTGATATCGGTGTATCCAGACCATTTTGGCAGCACAAACAGGGCCGGCTCAGAGACCCAGTAGGCATCCAGTTCGTCGGCGCGGCTGAACCCGAATTCCGGCAGCGTGAGCACCAGCAACCCATCACTATAGTCGAGCGAGCTGGCAAGCCGCGACACGGTCACAGCATGGCCATCGGCCTTGAGCACTTTGACAAGGCCGCCATAGCCAAGCGCCGAGGTGGAATAAGGATGCTGGCCGGCCCGGTTCTTCTGTGCAAGCTCTGGCGACCAGCCGAGCAGAGCAAAGATGGCGACAAAGCTTGCCACGCCGACAGCGGCCAGGATGCCGACAAGCATGCCCGATATCGGGCTTGTTCGGGTCGCCGCGCGTGTGCTCATGACCAGGCCTCCCCGAAGGCAAAGCGCTGATACGAGGCGCGCGCCTCGGTCCATCCGGCTTCATCGACGGGCCGTCCGCCAAAGAAGCTGCGCTCGACAATGCGAATGATCGGTGACAGGGCGCTGCGCACGGCATCCGGCAATTTCGACAGCATACCGATCTCGCGCGCGGTCAGGGAGTTTGGAACCCCGCCATCAAGCTTGGCCTGAATGTCGCGGATGGAGCGAAACAGCAGCATGTGGACGGCCTCTGCAAACCGGCCCTGCGCGGCCAGGGCGTCTGCGTCTTCAAGCAAAGCGCGCGCGGCGCCGCCCTCGGGGCGCAAATCCGGCGCAACTGAGATGTCGGGGTCGTCGCCGGCCTGCTTTTCCTTACCGCGCAGCGCAAGGCCATCTCCAAACATCAGGAAAAGACCATAAGCGATGGCGGCGACCAGAACGGCCGCGAGAATATAGCCGGCAACCCCGCCAATCGCGTCAAACAGCGCGGCGAAAAAGTCGGCGATGGCTTCAATGATCGGGTTGCGTTCGCGCTCGCGCGGCGCGTACGGCGCCTGCGATTCAGGCTCCAAGACGGGCCGTTCGCGTTGCAGGTCGTCATCGGCGCCATAGGCCGCCATCACTGCATCAAGCTGGCTGTCCTCAACCTGGACGACCTCGCGCACCCCTTCATCTTCAAACGGTTCCGGCTCGTAGGTTTCAAAGTCCCAATCGCTGCCTTGCGCGGCGGCTGGCGCGGTCGATGCGAGCAAAGCAGCCAGGACAAGGCATGCGGCGGCCAACACTCCGATCCGTTTTGTGCTGCGCAACAAAATCGCCTCCTCACCGCCGACGCGCGAGTATTTCAGAGCTTGGCGCGGTCGTCCACGCCAGACTAAAGTTGAAATGATTTCAAGGCTTGGCGTGTCGAAATCAGGGCGGGTCTATGATCACTTGGCGGCGAGCGCTCAAATATCCTCGCCCGCAACGATCAGCGGATGCGTGACAACAAGATCCTGGCACATCAATCCCGCCTCGCGGTGCCGGTTCATCTCCGGATAATCGCTATGGTTGAGCGTCGCGATAAATGCCTTGCGGTCTGGAAACTGCATGATCAAAACGCCGTCCCAGTCGCCATTGCCGATAAAATAGCGCTCCGCATCTGCCAGCAGCAGGCAGCGCCCGCCAACGTCGGCCGCGGCTTTCGCAAAAGCGCGGGCATAGCGATGATAGGCTGCGCGCCCCGGCTCATCGACGCCATAGCCGGCATCGCCTGGTTGATACTCGGCCTTCACCTTGAATTTCAGCAGATTGACCTGGCAGATCGGCCCATCATGCGGGTCGTCGCGAAAGGCGCGGAACTGGTCGGCGGTCGGCTGTCTGGCGGGCATTTTGTCCTCCCCTAAGGTGCGCTCGGGCGAAGGTCCGGGCGTCGCTGAAAATAGCGTTCGGCATAGAATAGTGCGGCGGCATGCAGCCCATGCTGAACATCAAGCCCCTCATAGGCGAGAAAGTCTTCATAAGGCATCCGCACGACCTCAATTTCCTCATTCGGATCAAGCTTTTGCCCGCTTGTCTGTTCGCAGCCAAGCGCCAGAAAATAGTGCAGCAAATTGTTCTGCGTTGCCGCGTTCGGATGACAGCTGCCAACCGATACAAGCTCCCGGGCAGTGTATCCGGTTTCTTCGGCAAGCTCGCGCGCGCCAACGGCGGCCCAATCGCTTTCGCCGGGGTCCGATACCCCGCCCGGCAGGCCCAGCATGACCTTTCCGGCGGCATGGCGATATTCACGGATCAGAATAATCTCGCCAGCATCGGTGAGCGGGATAAGCGTGACCCAGTCGGTATATTCAAGCACATGAAAGGTTGGCACAATCTGCCCGCCGGCGCGTATGCAGCGATCAGTGCGCAGCGAGATATACTGGTCCTTGATGACCTGTTGGCTTGATTGGATCGTCCAGGGTTTGATCATATTGCCGGAGTGGCATTGCAATCGCGAGTCGGCAAGATTTAAATCGGTTCGCCGGTTTCGCACCAGGCGGGCCGCCCGAAGCGACGTTTTCAAACGGTCGCCAGAGCATCAAATAGCCAAGGCAGATTCGCGCTGCGCCTGAAGCGTGATCGTGTGCTTGATTTTCTGATCTGTCCGCGCCAGTAAGCCGGGTCGAATTCTCTCATCATGGCGAAGGAGCCCTCATGGCCGGTCCGCAATATGTCTATCACATGCAAGGCGTCTCCAAGACGTATCCGGGCGGCAAACAGGTGTTTGAAAATATTCACCTGTCTTTCCTGCCGGATGCCAAGATCGGCGTGGTGGGCGTGAACGGCGCAGGTAAATCCACCCTCTTGAAAATCATGGCGGGCATCGAAACGGAGTTTAATGGCGAGGCCTGGGCCGCCGACGGGATCAAGGTCGGATATCTGCCGCAGGAGCCGCAGCTCGATCCCGATCTCAGCGTGTTTGATAATGTCGCCAGTCAATGCCCGGAAAAGCAGATTCTCGACAAGTTCAATGAGATTTCAAACAAGCTTGGCGAAGAATACACCGATGAGCTGATGGAAGAGATGACGGCGCTGCAAGAGCAGGTCGATGCTGCCGATGCCTGGGATATTGACGCCAAGATCAATATGGCCATGGAGGCGCTGCGCTGCCCGGACGATACTGCCGATGTGGCGAGCCTCTCGGGCGGTGAAATCCGCCGCGTTGCCATTTGCCAGCTGCTGCTCTCCAAGCCCGACATGATCCTGATGGACGAGCCGACCAACCATCTTGATGCTGAAACGGTCGCCTGGCTGCAAAACTATCTCATCAATTTCAAAGGCTGTGTGATCCTGGTGACCCATGATCGCTACTTCCTGGACGATATTACCGGCTGGATCCTGGAGCTTGATCGCGGGCGCGGCATTCCGTATGAAGGCAATTACTCTGCCTGGCTCCAACAGAAAGCCAAACGCCTTGAGCAGGAAGCGCGCGAGGATAAGGGCCGTCAACGGGCGCTTGAAAAAGAGCTTGAATGGGTGCGCTCCGGCGCAAAGGCGCGCCAGGCCAAATCCAAGGCACGCATCCAGCGCTACGAGGAAATGGCCGGCAA
>JBCCMX010000104.1:0-7795 GCA_039026135.1 Pseudomonadota bacterium
AAAGACGGGCCGCGCCATCCCCTCTGGAAAATAGTTCTGGCCCGAAAACCGGCCCTTGGCATCGTGGTCATATTCGTAACCGGCGCCATAGCCCTGGTCTTTCATGAGGTCGGTCGGCGCATTCAGGATATGCTTTGGCGGGGCAAGCGAGCCTGTCTCGCGCGCAGCCGCCTGCGCGGCTTTCCAGGCTGTATAGGCCGCGTTTGATTTCGGCGCCGTTGCCAAATGGATCACCGCATGGGCCAGCGCAAGTTCCCCTTCCGGCGAGCCGAGCCGCTTATAGGTGCGCGCCGCCTCGCCCGTCACCATCAGCGCCGTCGGATCCGCCAGACCAATATCCTCGCTCGCCATACGCACCAGGCGCCTGGCGAGATAGCGCGGGTCCTCGCCGCCCGCCAGCATGCGCGCGAGCCAATAGAGCGCCGCATCGGGGTCCGATCCGCGCACCGATTTATGCAAGGCCGAGATCAGATTGTAATGCTCGTCGCGTGTCTTGTCATAGGCCGGTGCTCGCTTCTGCAGGGCCGTGCGCAGCGCGCCGAGATCAAGCACCGCCTCGTCATCGCCAAGCGTAAATGCCTGTTCGGCAAGGTTCAGCAAATACCGCCCGTCACCATCCGCCATATCAATCAGGCCGGCCCGCGCGCGCGTATCAAGTGGCAGGGCCCGGCCTTGCATCTCTTCAGCGCGCGCCAGCAAGGTCTCGCTATCCTCCGCACCCAGCCGGTTGAGCACCAGCACACTGCAGCGCGAGAGCAAGGCGCCGTTCAGCTCAAAGCTTGGATTCTCTGTCGTCGCCCCGACAAGCGTCACGGTTCCGGACTCGACAAAGGGCAGAAAACCATCCTGCTGGGCGCGGTTGAACCGGTGAATCTCGTCAACAAATAATAGCGTGCCCTGCCCTGCCGCGCGCCGCGCTTCAGCCGCATCAAACGCAGCGCGCAAATCCTTCACGCCGGAAAAAATCGCGCTGATCGCAGTGAAATGCAGATCGGTTTCATCAGCCAGCAGCCGCGCAATTGTTGTCTTTCCGACCCCGGGCGGCCCCCACAAGATCAAGGAGGACAGCTGACCAGTTTTCAGCATCCGGCCAAGCGCTGCATCCGCGCCCAGAATATGGTCCTGGCCGACAACATCAGACAGGCGCGCCGGGCGCATCCGGTCGGCCAATGGGCGCGGCGCCGTATCGGCAAGGCCCGAGGCGGTAAACAAATCAGTCATTCTGGAAGCCTTAGCGCGGCGCGCGGCCCCTGTCAGCGATTACAGGATCACCGTGCCGCTGATCCGCCGGCCATTGCGATCAATCTCGATCGCCCAGCGATTGCCGCCTGTCTCCAGCGCCCGGTCGAGATCATCAATCGTCTTGATCGGCTGATCGCCCACCGACACAATCAGATCGCCAGGACGCACCACGCGCCAGGCATAGGCCCGGCGCATGATCCGGGTGACCAGAACGCCGCTTTCAAACGGATCACGGCCAAGCTCTTCGGCAAGGCGCGGTGAAAGCTCTGCAACCTCCGCGCCGGTAAACGGATGGCGCCCTTCCAGCAGCACAAGATCAGCGTCACTCGCGCCAGGCGGGGGCGCCAGGCGCACATCAACACGCTGCTCGCGCCCACCGCGCAGCACCGCCAGTTCAGCCATCTCTCCGGGTGATCGCGTCGCCGCCAGGAATTTCAACCCGCGCTCGTCAAACACTTCGCGCTCATCAATGCGCAGAACAATATCACCGCGCCGCAGGCCTGCATCATCGGCCGGGCCGGATGCGTAAACCTCGCTGACAATCACACCCACCGGGCGATCAAGCCCCTGGGCCTTGGCGATATCAAAGGTCACCGACTGGCCTTTCAGGCCAAGCCAGGGGCGCACAATCATGCCCTCATTGACCGCCGCATCGACAACCCGGCGCACCATTTCGGCCGGGATCGCAAAGCCGATCCCATTCGATCCGCCAGAGCGCGAAAAGATGGCTGTGTTCACACCGACGAGTTCGCCAAGAGCGTTGACCAGCGCACCGCCCGAGTTGCCCGGGTTCACTGCGGCGTCGGTCTGCAGAAAGAACGCATAGTCCGAAATGCCGACATCGGTGCGCGCCGTGGCTGAAATAATCCCGCTCGTCACGGTCTGGCCGACGCCGAACGGATTGCCAATCGCCAGCACCAGATCGCCCACTTCAACCTCGCGCGTATCGGCAAACTCTAGCGCCGGCAGCGGATCGCCGCCCGTATCAATCTTCATGACCGCCAGATCCGTGCGCTCGTCCGCCAGGATCAGCTCGGCGGGATATTCACGCCGATCCGAGAGCACGATCAGAAACTCGTCCGCCCCTTCAATCACGTGATTATTGGTGACGATCACACCATCGCTCGACACGATCACGCCGGACCCGAGCGAGTTCTGAACCCGCGCACTGGTATCAGGCTCAAGCGAAAAGCGCCGCCCGAAAAGATCGGCCATGGGCGAGCGGGCCTGAACGATTTTCTTGGTGTAGACATTGACCACTGCGGGCGAGACGTCTTTCACCAGCGGCGCAAAGCTCAGCGCAATTTCGGCCTGGCTGTCAGGCACCTGTTTTTGCACCGTGTCCTGCGCGCTGGCGCCATGGCTGAACAGCGGACTGGCGACCACGGCAAAAAGCGCCAGAAGCACCACCACAACCAGCACGAGCAGTTTGGAAACATGTTTTGTCATGAAGCGGGGATACATCATGAATATGGCCCTATTCCGGCGCGGTGTGGAACGCAATTGGGCAGCACCTGAACTTTCTGTCAGATAGGTCTTTTTATTCTACAAGATCAAGGAATTGAAATTGAGGGCGCCCGTCCAGGCACGGTCCCATATTCGTGATCATCTCGGCCATATGCGGTGTCTTGCCATGTGCATCGAGTGCCTCCTTGGAGCTGTATTGCTCCATCATGACGTAAGTGCCGTCTTCTGACTGAGACTTGAACAGCTGATAAATCATAACCCCAGGCTCATTGGCTTTCACCTTGGCCATCGCATCCTTCATCACCGCTTCGAATTCCGCCTCTTTGCCGGGCTGAACCTTTAATGTCACCACCAATCCAATCATCATGCGTCTCCTGCGATTGTTTTTTTGAGGATCACCCTGATCCGGCAGAGACCCGCCGGCAAGGCGCAAAAAAGGGCGCCCGGTTTGCCAAGCGCCCTGTTCAATTGCTGCGGCTTTATTCGGCCGCGATTTTCGTGTCTGACAGGCTCAGGCGTTTATAGCGCGCCATGTGATGGTCGACATTACCCAATTCGCTGTCGATCATGGTCAGGCGTTTGAAATAGTGGCCAACCGCCAGTTCTTCGGTCATGCCCATGCCGCCATGGATCTGTATGGCTTCCTGGCCGACAAAACGCGCCGCCTGCCCGATGCGTACCTTTGCAGCGGAGACAGCCTTCATCCGATCTGGCGCTGGCTCGTCCAGTTTCAGCGTCGCCATATAGGTCATGGAGATGGACTGCTCATGCTCGATAAACATATCCACCATACGATGTTGCAGCACCTGGAACTTGCCGATCGGTGTGCCAAACTGTTTGCGCTGACGCGAATAGTCCACTGTCATGGCATGCGCCACGCCCATCAGGCCCATCGCCTCGGCACAAAGGGCGGCTGTGGCTTCGTCGGCAACGTGCTCAATCAATGGCAGACCGTTATCTTCGGTACCGATCAGGGCCTCGGCGCCCACGGAGACGCCCTCAAACTTGATCTCAGAGGCGCGGCGACCATCAACGGTTGGATAGTCTTGCGTGGTCACACCCGCCGCGTCCTTGTCGACGACAAAGACGGACAAGCCATTCTCGTCCCGGCCGCTGCCAGAGGTGCGCGCCGTCACAATCAGTTTGTCCGCCCATGGCGCACCGATCACGACCGACTTCTGACCGTTCAGCACATAGCCGCCCGCTTCCTTGGTTGCGGTCGTTTCGATCGCTGCAAGATTGTAGCGCCCGCGCGGCTCGGCATAGGCAAAGGCAAATGTGCTCGCCCCGCCCATAATCGCTTGCAAATGCTCTTCCTTCTGTGCGTCCGTGCCAGCATGTTTCAGAAAACCGCCTGCACACACAACGCTTTGCAGAAACGGCTCGACCACAAGGCCCTTGCCGAACTCTTCCATCACAACCATGGCGTCGATCGGCCCGCCGCCAAGGCCGCCATCGTCCTCTGAAAACGGCGCCATAAACAGGCCAAGTTCGGCAAATTGCGCCCAGATCTCCGGCCGCCAGCCGCTATCGCTGCGAACCACACCCATCCGCGTGTCGAAATCATACTGATCACGGATCATACGCGACAGGCTATCGCGGATCATGGTCTGTTCTTCGGTAAACTCAAAATCCATATTCGTCTCCGGATCCCGTCAGGCCGCCGGCGAGCCGAGCCCGCCTGGCCGCCACCTCTCTTAGAGGCCGAGGATCATCTTTGTAATAATGTTACGCTGAATCTCGTTAGACCCGCCATAAATCGAAGTCTTGCGAAAATTGAAATAGCCTGGCGCAGCGCCGTGCTCGAGCGGTGTGCCAACCGGGAAAGCGTTCGCCGCACCATCAAATCCACGTGCATCGGGGTGGCTAAAATGCCCCACCGCCTCAAGCGTCAGCTCGGTCAGGCGCTGCTGGATCTCGGTACCCTTGATTTTCAGGATGGAGCTTTCAGGCCCCGGGCCCTTGCCGGCCGCTTCTGAAGCCAGCGTACGCAGCTCAGTATATTCCAGAGCGGTCAGATCGATTTCCAGCTGGCCAACCTTGCTCAAAAACGCGTCGTCTTCAATCAGCGGTGAGCCATCCAGCAATTCCTCCGAAGCAAACTCCCGCAAACGCTTAATACCGCGCTTGGAATGGGATACTGCGGCGATACCGGAACGCTCATGCGCGAGCAGGAATTTCGCATAGGTCCAGCCTTCATTCTCATTGCCGACGCGGTTCTCAACCGGCACGCGAACATCTGTCAGCCAGACCTCGTTGACCTCATGGCCGCCATCAATCGTGATGATCGGGCGCACTTCAATGCCCGGCGTGTTCATATCGATCAGAATGAAGGAAATGCCCTGTTGTGGCTTCTCCGCGGCCGGGTCTGTACGGCACAGGAAAAAGCCCCAATCGGCGTGCTGGGCCAGCGTCGTCCAGGTTTTCTGGCCATTGATCACATATTCGTCGCCGTCACGCACGGCCGTTGTCTTCAATGAAGCAAGATCCGAACCGGCCCCCGGCTCCGAATAGCCCTGACACCACCAATCCTCGCCGGACCGGATACCTGGCAGGAACTTGTCTTTCTGTTCCTGTGTGCCGAACGTGTAAATCACCGGCGCAACCATAGCCACGCCAAACGGAGCCGGCATGATCGACCCGTTGCGGCCATTCTCCTCGCCCCAGATATAGCGCTGGGTCGGTGTCCAGTCGGTACCGCCATGCTCTGTCGGCCAGGACGGCACGGACCACCCCTTTTTGCCAAGCACCTTGTGCCAGGCCAAAAGGTCCTCGCGGCTCAAATCATCTCGGTCGGGAATATCAAACAGATATTTCGGATAGTTTTCATCGATAAAGGTTCTGACTTCATCGCGAAACGCAATTTCTTCAGGGGAGAATTCGAGGTTCATGGTTCCTACCTTATCTTTATGCGCGCGTTGTGACTTAAGACCGAGCGAAATGCAAGGTTCCCTGTACGTAAACGTAACGTGACGTCGCGGAAGTCACGTCTATACGCGGTCGTGGACGATCCCACTAGGTTAGAAATGGCGCGCAGGCGGTTCTCAGCAACCCAATTGCGGCAACTGATCCCATGCCGCCGCCCGTATTGAAATTCAGCTGCAAAAGCGGCTCAAGGCCAAGACGTTCCAATGCCGCTTCATGCGCGGGTCGGCGGGTCGTGTGGGCGGCGCGAACATGATCAATCGCCAGCGGATTGATAGAGTGGACGACCGCCGCAGCAATGGTGGTCGCAAAACCATCCAGCAAGACCGGGATGCCCTGATGGCGCGCGGCGATAATTGTCCCGACACAGGCGGCAAGCTCGCGCCCGCCAAGGCAGCGCAAGGCCTCAAGCGGATCACTTAGATGCCCGCGATGGGTCTTGAGCGACTGTTCAACCAGTTTGACCCGATGCGCGCTGATCTCAGGTGGGATTTGCGGGCCGGGGCGCACCCAATAGTCCGGCGATCCCCCATAAAGCGCGCAGGCAAGCGCCGCTGCTGCGGTGCCGATGCCAGCCCCGACAACGCCCAGTCCAATCAGGTCCGGTTCGCCTTCCAGCGCCTCAAAGCCATAGGCAATCGTCGCTGCACATTCGCGTTCACTCATCGCAGCTTCTTCAGCGATGTTCGGCGTCGGGCGATCAATCGCAAGCTCGAAGACGCGGATATTGGCTTCGACAGAGGTCGCAATCGCCGAAAGCGGCGCTTGGCCTTCACGCAGCGCATCAACCATGGCGCGTGTACTGTCATTCGAAGACAGGCTGACGCCTTCGCCGGCCAGGCCATGTGACCCAGCAAAAATGGCAAGCGTCGGGTTTGCCACGCGCGGCGGATAGCGTTTCTGCCAGCCGGCCATCCAGGCGGCCGCATCACCCAATTTGCCGTAATCACCCTCGCGCCCCATGCCCAGCAAGGCGTCATAGACCTGTGTCTGACAGCCATCGTCCGGCGCCGCCGGGCGGGCGGCAAGATCTCTGACATCGTCAAACGGTCGATCGGAATCTGCAACTGCGCTCACACAAGACCTCGATAAAACTCAGCGCCGGAAAGCCATTATTTACCCACTCAAGTCAATCAATGAATTGGCAATTTGATAAAAGAGTCGCAATTTACGTCCCAATTCGCAAGCAAGGTAGCTTAAAAACTGAAATGACAACGACGCCTGTCACATCCCCCTGCATCCAGGTCTGCGCCGTTGATGGCGAAACCGGCTACTGCCTGGGCTGTGGGCGCACGCTACCAGAGGTTGCCAGCTGGTCGAAACTCGACGAACCGAGCCGCCAGAAGATTATGGCGCAGTTGCCCGGCCGGCGCACCGAGCTGCGCACGCTCGGCAAATTGGGGCCAGCCGCATGAGCCTGAAGGATGCGATCATTGCGCTTGCGATCGCCGGCGCCATTGCTGCGGCGGTCAAATATTTTGTCTCGCCGGAAACCAGCGCGTCCGCCCCCAGCGTCTCAACCGCTGTCACCGAGCCGGCCGTGCCAGACAGCGCCAACCAGCAACCCGACCCGTTTCGGCGCAGCGCTGTGCTTACCCGAAAAAATGATGGCCATTATTGGGCCCGCTCAGTGGTCAACAAAAAGACCAGCGTGGAATTCATGGTCGATACCGGCGCAAGTGTTGTCGCCCTGACCTACAAAGATGCCCAGCGTATGGGCCTTCGCCCCGACACGCTTGACTATCGCTGGACGATCAACACCGCCGGTGGTCAGACCAAGGGCGCCAGCGTCCTGATCGAGTCCATGAAGGTCGGCCAGGTTCATATCCGCGATGTCGAAGCCATGGTCCTGCGCAGCGATCTGGAACACTCACTGCTCGGCATGAGCTTTCTCAGCAAGCTCTACTCATATGAGTTTCGCGGCGACCGGATGCTTATCCGCCAATAGCATCGAGGCCGAGCTGCATCGCGACAATCGTCAGCAGAACCGCAAACATCTTCTTTAATAGCGCCGCGTCCAGGCGATGGGCAAGCTTCGCCCCGACCGGCGCCATGATGACGGTAAAAGCCGAAATCAAACCAAACGCGACCAGATTGACATAGCCCAGCGAAAAGGGCGGGCGCCCCTCAACACCCCAGCCGGTCAACACCGCCGTCATCG
>JBCCMX010000105.1:0-7606 GCA_039026135.1 Pseudomonadota bacterium
GGTGACATATGGCAATGCGTCCGGCCCGGTTGAGCCACTTGCGCCAACCGAGTTGGTGATCCGCGGATCGCTTAATATGACCCGCCCAAGCCTGTTTTCGTTTCTCGATACTGACGCGGCGCGCCGTGCGGCGGCATCGGCTCTGTTTGGTGCGCTTCGCTCTGGTACGATCAAGCCGCACATTGGCCAGCGGTTTGCGCTGGATCAGGTCGGCGATGCCCACCGCGCCATCGAAGGCGGCAAGACGATCGGATCAACGGTGCTGATCCCCTAAGGGGCTGGCTGAAGCTCGAGCAGAAGCGCCGGATCGATATAGAAGTCGCCGCCGCGATCATCAGCGCTGACATT
Organism: Pseudomonadota bacterium; assembly: GCA_039026135.1. Lineage (GTDB taxonomy): Bacteria > Pseudomonadota > Alphaproteobacteria > Caulobacterales > Hyphomonadaceae > Henriciella. The sequence goes on from JBCCMX010000105.1 coordinate 349, forward strand.
GCGCCATTTTACCGCCCAGTGCAGATGCGGCCCGGTTGTACGGCCCGTATTGCCCGATGCACCGAGCCGCTCGCCGACTGTTACCTCTTGGCCAGGTTCGACATCAACGTGGGACATATGCATGAAGACAGAGACGAGCCCGTCGCCATGGTCAAGGAAGACTGTGCCGCCTTCATAATAGAGGTCTGGGTCGCCGAGCGTCACGGTTCCGGCGGCCGGTGCGATGATTTCCGTGCCGACGGGTGTGGCAATGTCATAGCCACGGTGAATAGAGGTCTTCTCGCATGGCTCGCCATCCTTGCCGACGCCGATATATTTGCGCGCCGGACCAAAGGGTGAAGACATCGGGCCAGCGGCCGGCAGGCGGAAGCCCGTGGTCGCGCCCGGACCAGTGTGAAATGTCTGGAATGCGGCTTGTTTCTTGACCCAGCTCTGGCCGGCATGGGCTTTCTGCGCCTCTGTGCGCGCATCAACCTTGTCGCAATCGAGGCCGGTAATGGTGCGCATCGGGTCGTCTCGCGCCTCGATCGGGGTGCTGATCGACAAGGATGTGTCACGCAGGCTGATTTGGATATAGTCGCTTTCATCGCGGCGCAGGCCAACCGCCGCGCGCCCGGCAGCGCCAAGGCTGACACTGCGGGCATACTTGCCCTTAAGGCCGGCAATCTCAAGCGTGCCGCCCGGCGGGCCTGTACAAATCAACAGGCCACCCTGTTTGGCTACGCCGTTACAGTCCATGTTTTGCATCGCTGGCGCCGGGGCTTCAGTGAACCCTGTACCAACCAGTCCGGCAGCGAGCGCGGCGATGCAGCTGCTGATACGCCAGGACATCAGGGCTTTGGCACCATGCGCGTGGCAGCCGCGGCGGCATCGACATAGGGCTCTTGCAGGTCAACGCTCCAATAGCGCAGGGCCGCGAGCGGGATTTTCTGGCCTGTGACGGCGCAAATCACGAAGTCGCCTGGACTGATCAGGTCCAGGTCGGCATCCAGATAGCGTATGCGCGCTTCACCAGGTTGTCTGTCATTCTTCGTCAGCATGGGCGCAGTTTGCCTGATCTGCCGGCATCCGAAAAGAGACAAAGACAGAAGTTTCTGCTTTGTTCTATAGAACATTTGTGGTACAGACGAAGAAATAGGCGGCCGGGGCCTTGGCAAACCAGGCGGGATATGGACGAAAGGAAGCGACTCATGAGCAAACCCAATCTTCAATTGGTTGATAAGGAGTCCGGCGTGGACAAGCAAAAGGCCCTGGAAACAGCGCTCTCGAATATTGAACGGTCTTTCGGCAAGGGCTCGGTGATGCGCCTTGGTGAGAAAAAGGCGATGGATATCGAGGCCGTGCCAACCGGCTCGCTGGGGCTCGACATCGCTTTGGGGATTGGCGGTCTGCCAAAGGGCCGTGTCATCGAGATTTATGGTCCGGAAAGTTCCGGCAAAACGACGCTGTCGCTGCATGTGGTGGCTGAAGCACAGAAAAATGGCGGCGTGTGTGCCTTTGTCGATGCCGAGCATGCGCTTGATCCGGTCTATGCTGGCAAGCTGGGTGTTGATCTTGATGATTTGTTGATTTCGCAGCCCGATACGGGCGAGCAGGCGCTGGAGATCGCCGACACGCTTGTCCGCTCAGGTGCTGTCGACGTTCTGGTTGTCGATTCGGTTGCTGCGCTGACCCCGCGCGCCGAGATTGAAGGCGAGATGGGCGACAGTTTGCCGGGCCTTCAGGCGCGTTTGATGAGCCAGGCGCTGCGCAAGCTGACCGGTTCCATTTCCAAGTCCAATTGCATGGTCATTTTCATCAACCAGATTCGTATGAAGATCGGCGTGATGTTTGGCAGCCCCGAGACAACAACCGGCGGAAATGCGCTGAAATTCTATTCTTCGGTGCGGCTGGATATTCGCCGGATTGGTGCGATCAAGGATCGTGATGAGGTTGTTGGCAATCAGACCCGCGTGAAAGTGGTGAAGAATAAAGTGGCCCCGCCTTTCCGGCAGGTTGAGTTTGACATTATTTATGGTGAAGGCATTTCCAAGACAGGCGAGCTGATCGATCTTGGGGTCAAATGCGAAGTCATTGAAAAATCGGGGTCATGGTATTCATACGGGGCTGAACGGATTGGTCAGGGGCGTGAGAAGACACGCCAGTTCCTGAAAGATCATCCGCAGATGGCCGAAGAGATTGAAACAGAGATTCGTCGCCGCTCCGGGCTTCTGTCAGAGGTACTTCTGACCGATGGCGGCGGCGCTGAAGACCAGGCTGAGACGGGCTAGACGCTGGTCTTGTCTTAAGCGGGCGTAATGGATGGCTTGGCGGGGCGGCTCGCAGGTCATATATCGTGCATCGAATCGGCAATCAGTTAGCCGGCTTGCCGCACGAAAGGCCAAAGATGACCAGCGTTAATGCTCTGCGCGAAGCGTTTCTGTCTTATTTCGAGAGCAAGGGGCATATACGCAAACCCTCATCGCCGCTTGTTCCGGATAATGATCCAACGCTTCTGTTCGTGAATGCGGGCATGGTGCCGTTCAAGAATATCTTTACCGGCGCCGAAGCACCGCCAGCGCCGCGCGCAACAAGTTCGCAGAAATGCGTTCGCGCGGGCGGCAAGCACAATGATCTCGACAATGTCGGCTATACAGCGCGCCACCACACATTCTTTGAAATGCTCGGCAATTTCTCTTTCGGCGACTATTTCAAGGAAGATGCGATTGCTTTTGGCTGGGAGTTTGTCACCAGGGAAATCGAGCTGTCGCCGGAGCGTCTGCTCGTCACCGTTTATGCCGATGATGATGAGGCGGTGCAGATCTGGCGCAAGGTGGCGGGTCTGCCGGACGAGCGGATTATACGCATCGCCACGGCGGACAATTTCTGGTCCATGGGTGATACTGGGCCATGCGGCCCGAGCTCGGAAATTTTCTATGATCACGGCCCGGATGTAGCGGGCGGCCCGCCCGGCTCTCCGGATGAGGATGGTGACCGCTTTATCGAGATCTGGAACCTGGTCTTCATGCAGTTTGATCAGCAGGCTGACGGGGTGCGTACACCGCTGCCCAAGCCGTCGATCGATACCGGAATGGGGCTTGAACGGGTTGCCGCTGTTCTGCAGGGCAAGCACAATAATTATGAGACCGACCTTTTTCAGACTCTGATCAGCGCTGAGGAAGAGGTCTTCAAGTCCAAGGCGAAAGGTGAGGCTCTGCCGAGCTTCCGCGTGATTGCCGACCATTTGCGGGCCTCGGCGTTTCTGGTGGCTGATGGTGTATCGCCGTCAAATGAGGGACGCGGCTATGTCTTGCGCCGGATCATGCGCCGCGCGATGCGCCACGCGCATATTCTGGGCGCGCGCGACCCCAGTTTGCACAAGCTTGTCTCGACGCTGACCGACGAGATGGGCGCCGCCTTCCCTGAAATCGTTCGCGCCCAGCCCGTGATTGAAAGCGCGCTGGAAGATGAAGAGGCGCGCTTCCAGCGCACGCTTGGACGCGGCCTTGCCTTGCTGGACGAGGCCAGCGCCGACTTGCCGGATGGCGGCACGCTGCCCGGTGAAACGGCCTTCAAACTCTACGACACTTATGGTTTTCCCATCGATCTGACCCAGGATATTCTGCGTGGACGTGGCATGCGTGTCGATGAGCAAGGCTTTGATGATGCGATGGCCCGCCAGAAGGAAGGCTCCAAAGCGGCCGGTTTCACCTCTGGCGATGCGGGTGGTCAGGATATCTGGTTTCAGGTTTCAAATGATCTCGGCGCCACGGCCTTCTGGGGCTATGACAAACTTGCCGCCGAGAGCGATCTGAAAGCCATCTGCCTTGACGGCGCCTTGGTCGATGCGGCCGCCAAGGGCGCGCAAGCCCAACTCGTTTTTGCCGGAACGCCTTTCTATGCCGAAAGCGGCGGACAGGCTGGCGATCGCGGGACAATCCGGTTCGCGGGCGGCGCAGTGTTTCATGTGCATGATGTCGTCAAGCGCGCCGGCGGGCTGCACGTTCATGTCGGCGAAGTGGTTGAGGGCGAGCTGAAGATTGGCGAGAGCGCGCAGCTTGGCGTTGATGGCACGCGCCGCAGCTGCGTTATGGCCAATCACTCCGCGACGCATCTGCTGCATGCCGCGTTGCGCGATATTCTGGGACCGCATGTGACGCAGAAAGGATCGCTTGTTGAGGAAGACCGTCTGCGGTTTGATTTTTCTCACAATGCCCCGGCGACCCAGGCTGAACTTGAAGCGATTGAAGACCAGGTGAATGCGGTCATTCGCCAGAATAACGCTGTCGACGTCAAGCTCAGCACGCCGGATGAAGCCATTGCAGCTGGTGCGCTCGCGCTGTTTGGCGAAAAGTATGGTGACGAGGTGCGCGTGCTGACCATGGGCGCTCAGCTTGGCGACGCGGCCACGCCTTTCTCGGTTGAGCTGTGCGGCGGCACGCATGTTGCGCGCACCGGCGATATTTCCGCCTTTGTGATCACCGCAGAGAGCGGCGTATCGGCGGGCGTGCGGCGCGTGGAGGCGGCTACGGGCGCTGAGGCATTGGCGTTCTTGCGCGGCCGCGCGCAAGTCGCGGTAGACCTCTCAGAGCAATTGAAGGTGCCGCTAAAAGATGTGCCGCGCAAAGTCGCTGCCCTTTCGGATGAGCGCCGCTTATTGGAACGCCAGCTCGCCGAAGCCAAACGCGCGCTCGCAATGGCGGGCGAGAGCGGCGCACCGTCCGGCCCGCAGCAGATTGGCGATGTAAGCTTTATCGGCCGCGTGGCAGAGGGTGTCGGCGGCAAGGATCTGCGGGCCTTGATTGACGAGGCCAAAGCGCAGCTTGGCTCGGGCGTGGCGGTCTTTATCGGTGTCAATGACGGCAAGGCGTCCGTGGCGGTCGGCGTAACGCCAGATCTTACGGAGCGGTTCTCTGCCGTCGATCTGGTGCGTATCGCGGCCGCTGAGGTTGGCGGCAAAGGCGGCGGCGGGCGGGCTGAGATGGCCCAGGCCGGCGGACCGGATGGCGCCAAAGCCGAGGCGGCGCTTGGTGCTGTGCGAAGCGCGCTGTCAGCCTAGGCGGGCGCAAACGCGCCTGGAAATACAGGCTCATCGGCGCCGGGCGCCCATTTGGGATATTTGTGCATAATCTGGCGAAAGCGCGCGCTGGATAGGTGGTCGGCAAGCCAGGCCTGGAGCGCCGGTAGGTCCAGCGTGTCAAACCACGACCGGTCGGTATTGGCGAACTGGCGCACAAAAGGCACGAGCGCCATATCCGCGAGCGACACGTTGTGGCCGAACAATTGGCCGCGCGCTTTCAACTGATCATCCAGCGATTGAAGAAAGGACAGGCCATGCCCGCGATGGGTTTCGGCCACCGCGCCCTCATAGCGGTTGGGATATTTGTATCGGTCGAGATGATGCTTGAAATCGCGATCATTCTCGCCAATCAGTGCCAGCATGTCGGCCTGGCTTCCCTGGTCTGGCCGCAGCCAGTCTTCAGGGTCGGATTGGCTGAGCGCCCAGAGCATAATGTCGAGGCTCTCATCAATGACCGCGCCGCCGGGCAGAACCAGAACCGGCACAGTGCCTTTGGGCGATAGGCTCAGCATTTCGGCAGGCTTGTCACGCAGAACCACTTCGCGCAGCCAGCAGGCAATGCCGGCGCTTTGCAGCGCGAGACGCGCGCGCATCGCATAGGGGCACCGGCGAAAGGAGTAGAGCGTGGGTTGGGTGTCGACCGCCATGGTCAGAGGGTGGGAATGGACAGGGGTGAAGTCAAGCCATGCGCGCGCCGCGCTGCCTCACCGGGCGCTAGACGCGCTGTCGGGGCCGCATCACCACATCATCGCCGATGTGGGTCTCGCCGCGCGCTGCGGCGAGGCGTACCTGTTTTTGCCGCTCTCGCAGGGCCGCGCGTTTTTGCGGCGTCAGCTTGTCCTTGCAGTGGCAGCACGACACGCCTTCCTCGAAATCCGGGCGAAGACGGTCTTGCGGTCCGATCGGCTGGCGGCACCCATGACACAGCTGGTAGTCGCCGGGCTTGAGGCCATGCCCGACCGAGACACGGTCATCAAACACGAAGCATTCGCCGTCCCAAAGGCTGTCGTCCGGTGGGATCAGTTCAAGGTATTTCAGGATGCCGCCCTGCAGGTGGAAGACATCGTCGACCCCGGCCGCCTTCACATATGAGGTGGCTTTCTCACAGCGTATCCCGCCAGTGCAGAACATGGCGATTTTCGGGCTTCGTCCTTCGGCTTCAAGCTGGCTCTTGAAGGCATCAAACCAGGCGGGGAATGCCCGAAATGTTTCTGTATTCGGATCAATCGCGCCTGCAAAAGTGCCGATGGCCACTTCATAGTCATTGCGCGTATCGATGACCACAGTGTCAGGATCACTGATCAGGGCATTCCAGTCTTTGGGCGCCACATAGGTTCCCACCAGACAGGTCGGATCGGTGCCTTCAACACCCATGCTGACAATCTCTTTTTTCAGCCGCACTTTCAGTCGCACGAAAGGCAGGCGCGGGGCCGGCGAGTCTTTCCACTCCAGCTCGGCGCAGCCGGGCAGGGCGCGCAATGTTTCAAGCGCCTCGTCCATGGCTTCTGGCAATCCGGCAATCGTGCCATTAATGCCTTCTTCGGCCAGTAGAATGGTCCCTTTGATGCCGAGCTGCGACAGGCGCGCCAAAAGCGGCTCTCGCAGACTTTCCGGGTCGGCAAAGCGGACAAATTTGTAAAGCGCTGAGACACGAATGTTCGACATGCGCGCCGATATGCCAGAATCATGGGGTCATGAAAAGCCGGTCGCCTGCAGTCAGGATGAGCCTGCCGATTGCCAGCTGACACACTGCAAGTTAGGCCAGGGACACATGTCCACGTCATTCAACACGCCGCCGGCCCTTGGCCGCGAGCCCTGGTCGGTTTTCTTCTGGACGCTTTGCGCGCCCTTCCTGTTCCCGGTTCTGGTGATGACGCTGGCGGGCGCTTTTGTCTCTTTCGAGGGTGTGATGAGCCAGGACAATCCCTCGCGCGAACAGCTCGCCGCGGTCTGGTTGGTGGTCTGTATCGGTAGCACATTGCAGTTCGCTGCGCTCAGCATATGGTCCAATCATATCGGCGCGGGCCCGTTTGCTGGCTCGATGACGGCAACCTTTACCTGGATCACCGCCGCGCTGGTGCTCGGGCCGCTTCTGCTCATCGTTCCGAGTGTGATCGTCAGCGCAATCATGGCCGGACAGGAAGACTGGCAATTTTCCGGCGAGGTCAATCGCGCTGTGTTCCAGATGGAGAACTGGAC
>JBCCMX010000106.1:0-7418 GCA_039026135.1 Pseudomonadota bacterium
CATGACCGCCAATATGAGTATTGTTCGCGATCACGCATTTATCACCGATCATACAGTCATGCGCCGCATGGGTGTGGACCATGAAGAGGCAATCAGCACCAACCTTGGTCAGACCGCCATGGCTGGGCGAGCCGGTATGCAGCGTTGTATGCTCACGCATAATGGTGCGCGCGCCAACCTCCAGCCGGGATTCATCACTATGACGGTAGCCAAGCACTTGCGGCGGACCGCCAAGCACCGATCCGGAATGAACCTCCACCTCTTCACCAAGTTGCGTGCGGCCAATCACGGTCGCTTTTTGATGAATCTTGACGCGATCGCCAGCAATGACCTGCGGACCAACGAAAGCATAAGCACCGACCTCAACGCCTTCCCCAAGCTGCGCACCATCTTCAACGATCGCTGTGGGGTGGATAGATGTCGTCATGGTGTCTTTTTCTTTTTCGGCGCGACCTGTTTCTGGATCCATGCAATCTCGCGAAAGTACTGGCGCAGGGGACGCGCAGGCACACCGCCCCACGCTTCGCCAGCAGGGATATCTCGGAAAATGCCGGAGCCGGCGGCCAATTGTGCGCCGGCGCCAACATGAACGTGATCAGCGATGCCGACGCGGCCACCCATGATCACACCGTCATCCACAGTCACCGTGCCCGACAGACCGGCAAAGCTCGCCATCAGAACGTTTCGGCCAAGCACCACATTGTGGCCCACCTGACAGAGATTATCGATTTTGCTACGTTCGCCGATCACCGTGTCGCGAAACGCACCGCGATCAACACAGGAATTGGCGCCCACCAGCACATGGTCCTGAATGATGACCCGCCCCCATTGGGGCACATCGCTCGCGCCGTCTGGCCCGGCCGTGACCCCAAATCCGCTCTCACCAATCCTGGCACCAGAGAGTAGTTTGACATTGTTGCCAATCAGCGCGCACTGGATCGAGACATTGGCGCCGATCACGCAGTCGGCGCCAATCTGAACACCCGGGCCGATCACCGTGTTAGGTCCGATCCGCGTGCGCGGGCCGATGGCCGCACCTGCGCCGATTGCAATCCCTTGTCCGAGACTGGCCGTGTCGTCAATCTGCGGCCCAGGACCAGCTTCAGACCAGTCGCGCAATCGAAACAGAGCCCGGGCGGCCACTACATGGGCCCAGCGCGGGCGCTCCACGACAAGGCGCGCCACATCAGCTGGAACGGCTTCGGCGGCCGCCTCTGTGATAAAACAAGCCGCCGCATGGGGACTAATATCTTCAGCTGTTTTAATCTTCCCTTCGAGGAAACACAGGTCACCTGCCGCCGCATCATTGGCCGGCGCGAGGCCCGTCACGTGCATATTGGGATCACCTTGAAGGCTTGCACCTGTCAATTCTGCGATATCTCGGAGCGCCAGTGGCCCCAGTGTCTCGAAGAATCGCGGATCGACAGGCATGGACCCAAAGCACCTATACTATTGTGCCGAATTCTCAGGCAGCTTTTGGCGCACGACACTAATCGTCGGTGTCGCCGCATCAAGTTTCTGGATTGCCAATGCCGTCACATCGACGTCCTCGCCGCCATAAACGACATTCGAGCTGTACAGCATGATGTCTGCGCCGCGCTCATCGACAATTTCCTGCAAAACAGGGCGCAGCGCACCGTAGAAATCAGACCAGGCCTTGCGTTCTGTCAGCTCCAGCTCTGCAGCCGCGACGCGCTGCGACACGGCGGCATCATTGCGCAGTTCAGCAACCCGCTTGTCCTCTGCCAGAAGGGTCTGGTCAGCGCGCACATTCGCCTCGATCTGCGCGCGTGTCTGACCTTCGAACTTGGACAGAAGCGCATTACGCGCGTTCGTATAGGCCTCGCCTTTTGGCTTCAACTCGGCGTTCATTTGCGTCTCGATAGCCGTGATCTTGGCGATCACATCCTGACCAGCCTTGCTGTCGCGCATAATCTCGGCGCGATTGATGATAACAACGGTTGTGGCTTCTGCAACAGCAACCGGCGCCGCGACACTCGCGCCTGAAATGCCGATAGCCAATGCGGCCAAAAGGGATTTAATGGGGGACATTCTGCGTCTCCTGATAAGTAAGCTTAAAAACTGGTCCGCGTACTAAAGCGGAACGTCTCGGTGCGATCATATTCTTCTTTTTGAAGGATTTGTGAGAAGTCGAACTGAATCGGGCCAAAAGGTGAATTCCAGCCAATGGAAATCCCGGCGGCAGCGCGCATAGACAACTCGTCTTCGACGAAGCGGATTTGCGTTACATCATCGTTTTGGGCAACGACAAGCGGTTCGTCAAAATCGGTCCCCTCGTCAAGGACCCCGACGCTACCGACTTCGGTAAAGAAGCGGGTATCAATGCCGTATTGTTCCGGCAAACCATTCGGAAGCGTCAACTCGAATGTGCCTTGATAATAGATACGCCCACCGAGCGAACTACCGAAGTCAACAATCTGTTCTTCACCCGTCACATTGTCGACCTCGCGGATAAGCTCGCGCGGGCCGAGACCCGCGACATCGAAGCCGCGGAAAGATGACCCGCCACGGAAAAACCGGTTATTGATCCGCACACCGTCTTCGTCGCCAATCGGGTCAATATATCCACCCGCAAGACGCAGGCTGGCGCGCACACCCTTGAAAATGCCGCGATATGTCGACCCAACAACTTCGGTGCGCACATATTGAACATCGCCGCCAATACCGGCGAGATCCTGACTGAGCGACAGATCAAACCCTCCCGTCGGCGTGATCGGATCATTTCGCCGGTCCCAGCGATACGTATAGCCGATGATAGATGAAATCTCCGAGCGCTCGCTGTTACAGGTGCTGGACCGGAAAAGGTATTGAGGCGAGCATTGATCAACCACGCTTGTGCCCGGCGGCAGCGGGTCGGTATCCGGATCAACAAGGACCGTTACCAGTGTATCGTCACTATCATCGTTCGGCGTGGTCGGATCATTCAGGTCAAGCAGAACCTCCTCTGTCGCCAGGTTGCCAGTCGAGTTGTCTAGCACTACGGGGAAATCTTCGACATTGATATCATCATACTGCAATCGGTAGCGCAGACCGAGATTGGTATTGTCGCTAACCGGAAAGCCGAGCGACATGCCCGCCCCGATCGATTGTGTTTCAAAGTTTGATTCATCAAGAAAGTCGGAAACGCTCGAAAATACATTCAGACCGGCCGACAGATTGCGGTCAAGGAAACGCGGCTCGTTGAATCGAAAATCCAGAAGTTGCTGGCGCTCGGAGGTCGACACACGGGCAATCACGGTCTGTCCTCGCCCCCGCAGGTTGCGCTGCGCTACGCTGATATCGAGCAGGAAAGAGTCGACCGAAGAGAAACCCGCGGCAAATGACAGCTCCCCGGTCGGCTGTTCCTTCACCGCAACATCAACCACCGTCCGGTCCGGCTTGGATCCCGGCGTCTCAGTCACTTCCACTTCAGAGAAATAGCCGAGGGCGCGAACCCGGTTGCGCGACCGATCAAGCAAGACGCGGTTAAAGGCGTCACCCTCGACAATCCGCAATTCCCGGCGGACCACCCGGTCGAGCGTCTGCGTATTGCCGACAATATTGATGCGCTCGATATAGACTCGCGGGCCCTCATCAATCGCGAACGTCACGTTCACCTTGCGCGTCTCAGGGTCCGCATCAAGCCGCGGCGACACGTCGACAAAGGCATAGCCACCAATACCGGCTGCAAACGTAAGAGAGTCGATCGTGTCCTCGATCAAATCTCCGCGGAACTGATCGCCCTCCTCAAACGGGACAACTCGGCGCAGTACATCGCTGTTCAGCTTATCAAGCGCTGTCTCAACGCGAATTTCGCCGAACTCATACTGAACACCCTCTTCAATCGTGTAGGTGATGTAAAAGTCTTCGCGGTCGGGTGTCAGGTCAGCGACGGCCGAGATGACGCGAAAATCATAATAGCCGCGATTCTGATAGAATTGACGCAGAAGCTCGCGATCGAACTCCAGGCGGCTTGGATCGTAATTGTCGTTCGAGCTGAAGAACCGCCACCACCGCGATTGCTTGGTCACAACCTCGCTGCGCAAGCGGCGATCGCTGAACGCATCATTGCCGATAAAGTTGATCGCGCGCACGCCTGTAACAGGCCCTTCCGTGATCACAAAGACGAGGTCAACGCGGTTCTGCTCAAGCGGCTTATACTCCGGCTCTACCGTTGCTGAAAAACGGCCGGATTTTCGGTAGAGGTCGAGTATACGCTGTACATCGGCCTGAACCCGTGCAGCGGTGAAAATCCCGCGCGGCGCCGCCTGGATCTCTTCGAGCATGTCCTCATCATCAATCGCGCTGTTGCCCTCGAACAGCACGCGGTTGATGATCGGGTTTTCAACCACCCGGACCAAAAGATCAGGACCAGCCTTTTCGAATGATGCGTCGGCAAACAGTCCGGTTGCAAACAGCGTCTTCAAAGACAGATCGATCCGCGCAGGATCGAAAGGATCACCCGGCTCAACCAGAAGATAGGATTCGACGGTGCGGTCTTCGATACGCTGATTGCCATCGACAATAATTGACCGGATCGTCTCACCTGCCTGAGCAGATGCGTTAGGTGCCAGCACAAGATTGGGCACAGCCAATCCCGTTGTTGCCATCACGGCAGCAGCAAATACAGAACGCATGAAATTCTCGATCCTCCCTCGCAAGCTCTATCAGCCCGCTGCCCGGTTAAACAGGCCTGTTTCCAGTATGTCACCCCAGGTGATGAAGACGAACATCGTTAATAGCAGACCAAGCCCAGCCATCAACGCAAATTCCTGAACCTTTTCAGGCATGGCCCGGCCCGTCACTGCCTCATAGGCGTTGAAAACCAAGTGCCCGCCATCCAGAACCGGCAGCGGCAAGAGGTTGAAAAAGCCAATACCCACAGACACAGCCGCGCAAATACCAATCATCCGCCACAGGAGAACGAGCAACCGGTCGGCAAGGGGCACCTGTTCATTTTCCATGGTCTGATTGACGATCCGCCGCCCCGCATCGCCAATCGCAACCGGTCCGCTCAGCAGGCTGATCGGTTCGCGGCCTGTCAGGATACGCCCCAACATCTGCGTTGTCAGAACGAGAACATCGCCCGTCTGAACAATTCCCGCGCCAACGGCTTCAACCGGATTATAGTCAACCCGCGTCGTTGCATCGCGTAGCGGCTGCATGGACACACCGATTGTGCCCTGGGGCACAACCTGTCCAAGTTCATTCTCCCGCATCTGCCGCTCAGGTGTGACGACAAGCTCTACCAATGCGCCATCGCGCTCTACGGTAAAGTCCAGGGTCTCGCCGCTCGACATGATCACGGCAAGCTGAATGTCGGCCACCGTCTCAATCGGCTTGCCTTCGACGTCCACCAGGATATCACCAGCCACAATCCCGCCGCGCGCCGCCGGCTGATCAGGCGCTGCATCGACAATCGCAATCCTGGACGTGTAGCTGCCATTAAAGCCGAGGATCAGCGCATAGAGGGCAGCGGCCAGAACAAAATTGGCGACAGGACCTGCCAGGGCCACAATCGACCGCGCGCCGACACCAATCTCTCCATACGCCTTGCCGACCGGGCCGGCCTCTATCTTGCCGACATCGCTGGGCAACTGGCTTTCACCGACAAATTTCACAAAGCCGCCAAGGGGGATCCAGTTCACACGCCAGCGTGTGTTACGGCTGTCCTTGACCTCGAAAATCGGTTTACCGAACCCGACAGAGAAGGATTCAACCGCCGCGCCAAACAAGCGCCCCGCCAGATAATGCCCAAGTTCGTGAATGATCACCACGACGCCCAGCATCACAGCTAGGCATGCGAGGAAAATAGGTCCCTGACTTAAGATCGCAGTCAAACTCTACACTCCCTCACGACGAAAGCTTGCATCAACAAGCATTTTGCCGGTTATGGCGCGGGCCTCTAACTCAATTGCTAAGATCGCTTCTAGATGATCACAAGCCTGATTTGACATAGGCCCGCCAACAAAGCGGTCCAAAACCCCATCCACGAGCCGACTTATGTCGGTAAATGCGCACCGTCCGCCGAGAAATGCTGCAACCGCGACCTCATTGGCGCAGTTCAGGACAGTTGGCGCGCCGCCGCCATGCCTGAGGGCAGCGCGGCAAAGGTCGACAGCCGGAAACCGCTTGCGATCCAGCGCTTCGAAATCGAGCTTGGCCAGCGCCACCAGATCAAGTGGTGCAACAGGGGTCGGCTGGCGGCGTTCTGGCCAGGTCAGGGCGTAGGCAATCGGGGTGCGCATGTCGGGCACGCCCATTTGCGCCAGAACCGAGCCGTCCCGATAGGCGACCAGAGAATGGATGATAGATTGGGGGTGAACCACGACATCGATCTGGTCTTCGGGCATGTCGAACAGATAGGCCGCCTCAATCAGCTCCAGTCCCTTGTTGAACAGCGACGCGCTATCGATCGAAATCTTGTTGCCCATGTCCCATTTGGGATGGGCCAGGGCCTCTTTCGGTGTCACCTTGGCAAGGCCGCTCAATGGCATATTCCGGAAAGGCCCGCCCGACGCGGTCAGCATCAGCTTTGTCACATCTTCCCGGCGTTCCATGACCTGGAACATGGCATTGTGCTCAGAATCTGTCGGCACAATGTCAATACCGGCAGCGGCCGCTTCGCGCCTCAACAGGGGCCCAGCGCAGACCATGCTTTCCTTGTTGGCAAGCGCAATACTATTTCCCGCCTGAACCGCAGCCAGCGTCGAAGGAAGCCCGGCAATCCCGACCACAGCAGCGAGCACGCGGTCCACCGGTCTTTGCGCGGCCTCAAGAATCGCTGCCTCGCCGGCCGCTGTTTCGATGCCGCTACCGGCCAAACGCGCTTCCAGCTCGCCTAAACCCGCCTCGTCGGCAATCACCGCACGCTCGGCCTTGAAAGCAAGGGCCTGCGCGGCCAACCGCTGTGTATTCTGCCCGGCAACCAGCGTATCAATAACGAAAACCGGGTCGTCGGCCTGCGCATTGGCATGCTCAATCACGGAAAGCGCCGACTGACCAATCGACCCTGTCGACCCGATAATGGAGAGGCGACGTGCTTGGCTCATAGCGCCAACCCTAGAATGCTGACGACAAAAGGCGAAGCATAGAATATCAGCGCGGTCATCACGCAGACCATGCCAAGACCATCAACCCGGTCGAGGATACCGCCATGCCCTGGCACCAGACCGCTGGCATCTTTCACACCAAAGCGGCGCTTCAGGGAACTTTCAAATAGATCGCCCCATTGTGCGCTAGCCGAGATCAAACCGCCGGTCAGCGCCCAGGCCAGCACATCGCCGCCCGTAATGCGCGCAGCGATCACACCGCACAGGACGCTGCACAAGATGGCGCCCACCGCGCCGCTCCAGGTCTTTGATGGCGAGTCAGATGAGAGGGACGGGCCACCGAACCCGCGTCCGGCAAAGTATGCC
>JBCCMX010000107.1:0-7418 GCA_039026135.1 Pseudomonadota bacterium
GTGATATCGGGCATTCATTCGCGGCTGGCCGCCGAGCGTTCGATGATATTGCCGATTTCGCGGCCTGGAGCATACAATTCCTGGTTCAGCGCGCGGTGGATGACCCACAACTTGGATGGTTCATCGCAAACAATGTGAAAAGCCAGCCGCTCTTGAAGGCGCATATTGATCCGCGCGCGCGGGCCGCTGTTATTCATGGCGCGCAGGAAGGTCGCTTTCAGCTTCCGGATCCTGAATTGTGGCTATCCATCGGGATGGCGAGCACGACCGCATTCATTCGTGGATGTCTGGAAGGGCGTTTTGTCGTCACGCAGAGCGTCGACCTCGCCGCGAGCATTCTGCAGGCGGCCGGACTTTCGCGGTCCGAGGCCAAGCAGATCGCGCGCCGATGCGACCCAACAATGATGGGCGGCGCGCTTGGCATGCACAGAACAAAAACCAGGGAGTGATGATATGACAAATTTAGGCAGCGATAATGTGCCGGTATTCGACGAGGACTTGTTCTCCGAGGCTGCGCTGAAAGATCCGTTTCCACATTACAAACAGGTGCGCGACCTCGGCCCGGTCGTTTACCTCGACAAAGTCGGGATGTTTGCGGTTGGCCGGTATGACGATGTCAAACAGGCGCTGCGTTCCTCGGACCGTCTCGTGTCGACTGAAGGGATCGGCATGAATGAGATCATAAACAGTCGCGAGGGACGCCCCCCGAACATTATTACCACTGACGGGGCCGAGCATGCCAAGATGAAGCGCCCCTTGCTGCGGTCGATTGGCCCGAAACCGATTGAGGCCTATCGCGCGCAACTGAAAGACCTGATCAGCGCGCATACCGAAACGCTGCTCGCCGCCGATTGGTTCGATGGTGTGGCGTCTCTGGCGCAGTTTCTGCCGGTCTCGGTGATCTCACATCTTGTCGGCCTGCCCGAAGAGGGGCGCGCCAATATGCTGCGCTGGGCCGCGTCCAGCTTCAATCTGCTTGGCCCGAATATTGAGGATGTGCAGGCCGACGTCGCGGCGCTGCAGGAGGTCAATGAGTTTCTCTTCAATGTGCCGGCTGATGGTATGAAAGAGGGCAGCTGGGCGGACGATTTGTTCCAGGCGGCCAAACGCGGCGAGTTAAGCATTTTTGAAGCGCGCGGCGCGCTGGCGACCTATGTTCTGCCGTCGCTCGATACGACCATTTTTGCTAAGGCCAACCTGATTTACAATCTCGGCGCTAATCCGGAGCAGTGGCAGAAACTGAAAGCGGATCCAGGCCTGATCTCGAGCGCAGTATATGAAGGCGTTCGCCATAGCGCCACGGTGCGCGGTTTTTCCCGCTTCGCCAAAGCCGACTATCGCGAAGGCGACGTCTTTGTCCCAGAAGGCGAACGCGTGGTGGTTCTGTTTGGCGCGGCCAACCGTGATGAGCGTCACTATGAAGACCCGGACGCATTTCTGGTCGACAGAAACCCGCGTGATAATCTCGGTTGGGGGCATGGTGATCATCTCTGCGCCGGCATGTATCTGGCGCGGCTGGAAATGGAGGTGATGCTGGAAGCGATTATCGAGCAGGTTGAGACGATTGAGGTTGATGCACCGGTCTATGGCACCAATCAGGGGCTTTACGGACTGGAGTCGGTGCAGGTCCGGCTCAGGTAGTTCGCCGGGCATCTGAAAAGATTGAGCCGCTCAGTCTGCGCAACTGAGCGGCTCGTTTTTTTGAAGCTTCCTGATAAATCGACTTCATGTCCGGTCCTATGGATAATTCGCGATGCGCACCGATATGGGGATGGCGAGCATTTTTCTGGACACGCGGGGCGGGCAAGTTACCTGTAGATGCGCGGCATGAAGCGGGAGCCTTGACTTTGACGACGGCCCTTTCTGTGATCGCATTTATCGTGAAGCTGTTGGCAGGCCTAATTGGCGGCCTGGCGGTGCTTCTCATCGCCGCTGGCGGGGTTGGTTATATGTTGCGGCTTGCATCGGCGCCGTCTTTCGACATGGTGAAAGTGGAGGGTGATCGCCGGCTTCACTGTGTTTGTGAAGGGCCGGAAGAGGCCCCGCTTGTGCTCTATGATGCCGGCGCATTCGGCATCTATGCGGATGGATGGTGGGTGCTTGACGCATTGCGCAAAGACCATCGGGTTTGCCTGTATGACCGGGCCGGAATGGGGTGGAGTGATCCGGTTCCAAAAGGGGTCTCGCCGGACCCGGACTGGCATGTGGAGGATATGCGCCGGCTGAGAGCCGCGCTCGGCCATGACAAACCGTTTGTGCTCGTTGGCCACTCAATGGCAGGCATACGGATGCATGCCTATGCCAATGCCTATCCGGGCGAATTGCTTGGCCTTGTTTTTGTGGATGCTGCGCGCCCGCAAAGCCTCGACCTTGAGCGGGTCAGCTCATTTGTGCCGCTTTTGTCGGGCGGCTTGACGGTGAGTGCGCTGCTTGCCCGGGTCGGGCTTGCCGGCGGTGCAGCGTTCATCTTGCCCGATGAGCTGAAACTGTCGAAGCCAATGGCAAAAGACAAGCGCCGCGCGATTTCGTCTGTACGTCATCACAAGGCGACCAAAGCCGAGATGCTGGCCGCCTTTACCGCCTGGCCGACGGCAAGCTGGCGTGAGGAGGCCAAGGCCGAGCAGCTGGCGGTGTTTGTATTTTCGAACTCAAAGGGCGGCGGCGCGAATGCCGCAGTGGCGCGCGCTGCAAAAGACAAGACAGGCATGGGCGGTGTGACGGCGCTGCCAGAGGAATCCCATGTCTCGCTTTTGAATGAAGAGAATGCGAAACTGATTGCGCGCGATGTGCGCAAACTGACGGAGCTGACACGTGATGACGGATGAGAAACAAAGCCGTGTCCAAAGACTGAATGCTGTCAGGTTTGACCGCGCGCCGCGCATTCTGGGCATTGTGGTTTTCTGTGTGGGCGCGCTCGCCTTGATCTCGGCGGCCATTCCGCACGGGGCGATCCATCCGAAAAAGCCCCTTCAGTGGCTTGTCACCGAAACCCCGGTGGTGGCTTTGACGATTGGCGGCCTCGCCATGATGGTGCTGTCACTCGGCCTGGTCAGACGGCTGCGCGCGGCATGGGCGCTGACGGTTCTTGTGGCATTTCATGGGCTCGCTGCGACGCTTTTTCTGCGCTCGCGGCCGCTTGAGTTCGGTATGTATCTGGCCTTGCTGGTGATTTTGCTGGCCACCCGCAAAAGCTTCTTTCGTCGCTCCAGCCTGTTGCGGATCATTATCCCGCGCATCTGGATTCTGGCGAGCTTGTGTGCCCTCGTCCTTGCCAGCTTCTTTGCGCTGTTATGGGTTAGCCATCAGAGCGGCTTCGTCGAGGCGCGTTTCGTGGATTTGCTGATTGATCCCAGTCTCGGTGTCGCTGGCCGTCCGATCGCGCTGGCCGGGATCATTCTTGGATTGACCGTTTTGTATTTCGGCGTGGCGAGCCCGGCCTGGCCCAAACCGCGGCCAGCTAATGATGAAGACTTTGAGCATGTGACCGCGCTGTTGCAGATGAGTGATGAGGCAAGGCCAGATAACGTTCTGGCTTATGTCGGCGACAAGAGCATCTTTTTCGGACCGCAGCGACAAGCCGCACTCGCCTATGCCGATATCAAGGGCAACAGGATCGCCATGGGCCCGCCCATCGGTCCGCGCGACACCTGGAAAGAGACACTTGAAGGATTTCGCCAAGAGGCGGAAAGCAAAGGTCTGCGCCCGGCGATTTATTCCGCGCCGCCCGACCTGTTACCGATCTTGCACGATCTGAAATTCACATTCGAGAAGATTGGCGAGAATGCGATTCTCAATTTGCCGGACTTCACACTGTCTGGACGCAAGCGCGAGGTGATCCGGCGGTCACGCCGCAAGCTCGCCGAACGCCAGGGGGCAACTTTTGAGCTGTCCCTGCCGCCGCACAGGCCGCGCGTTCTCGACGCGCTGCAAACCGTTTCGGATCGTTGGCTCGATGAGAATGGCGGGCGCGAGAAATCCTTCTCGCTCGGCCGTTTCGACCCGCGCTTCCTTGACCATTGTCCGATAGGGATTGTGGAGATCCGGGGCGAGGTGGTCGCGTTTGGCAGCCTTCTGGTGGCGCCAGACAAAAGCTGGGCGGGTATCGACCTGATGCGATACGACCCGCGCCTCGCCATTACCAATACGATGGACTTTCTTCTGGTCGAACTGATCCTGTGGGCGAGGGATTCCGGGTATGGGAAGTTTGATCTCGCCATGGCGCCTCTGTCTGGGCTTGTACAGGAAGATGTCGCGCCGCTTTTTGCCCGGATCGGCCAATTTGTCTTCGAGCGCGGCGAGCGGTTTTACAATTTTCAGGGGCTGCGGCGGTTCAAGCAGAAATTCAATCCGGACTGGGAACCGCGTTATATTGCAGCGCCGGGCTATTGGTCACTGCCTATTGTGCTGGCAAAGGTTGCCTTTCTGACCAATGGCCAGACGATCGCAGCGGAGGATGGCGACGCGGCGTAGACGGCGCGACTGTGCAGGCGCGCTAGACCGGTTCGGTCTCTTTCGGCATGGCGGCGCGGCGTGTCTTGGCTTCAGCGCGCGGCTTGGGCAGAAGCCGAAAGCGGCTCTGGCACCAGGCAAACCCGACACCGACATCGAGCAGCGCGTCGGACCGGCCGCATGGGCAGGCGAACTCGAACACAGACCAGACCTGATAGGTTTCACCGGCCACAAGCGGCACCGGCTCCCCGGTAACATGGTTGGGAGACGCGTTCACGCACAGAACAAGATCGCCAGATCCGACATCATAACTCATGGCGTTGCCTGATAGCACAAAGCGCGGCGTCAGCCCATATGCGATGCCGCGCCGGGTTAGCCGATTTGCCACTTTGTCAGATCGAAGGCCCGGCTTTCGCGCGCGCGCTTTAGCAATTGTATATCGGCATAGACAAAGCTGAAGCCGGACTGGCCGACAATGGCATAGTCATGGCCGGTCAGATATTCGGCCGCCTCGCTCCAAGCGCTGCGGTGGCGGATGGCTTTATACTGGTCATAATCCTCTGTCAGGATGACGCCCGGCCGCCAGCGTGCCCAGTCATTCGATTGCAGGACGGCAAGGTCATAACCCTCGCAGTCGACGCTGAGCAGATCGATGTCCTGCCCCGGGGCATGCTCGCCAAGAATGTCATCCAGGCGGCGGCAGGCGACATCCACCTTGCCGATCACCGGGTCACCGCGTTTCTCGAACTCGCGCGCTTGGCCGGGCGAAAACGTGTTCAGTTTGGCATCGGCAAAGCGGTAAAAGCACTGTGTGCCGGCCTCGGTGCTGACGCCGCAGCCGACAAAGGCATCGTGCGGGCGGGTCCGGCGAAAGGCTGGTGCCGCGTCCGGATTGGGCTCGATGGCAATCCCGCGCCAGCCGCGCAGATAGAGTTTGTACGTGTTGGAAAAACGCCAGGGATGATAGCTGCCGACATCGACATAGAAGCCGGTGCGCGCCGGATGCAGATTGGCCGCGAGCAGGCTGTCTTCGGCATATTGGGAGAAGGAGAGCGTTTTGATGCGGCTGAGCAGGGCGGTCACGGCGCGCGGGCCAAGGCGGGAAGGTCGGGTCATGGTGGTGCGGCAGCCTCAGCGATCAGGACGCCCGCCTGCTATGGGCCGCTTTGCACGCGCCAGCAAGGGTGAGGCATCACTTGGGACGAGTTCGTCGACCACAGGCTGATTATGCCGGTTTTGGTCGTCACGGGCGCTGCACAAAAGGCAATCTGTTCCTGGGCTTTGCTGACCTTGCGGCACATCACGGGGAGGTCGCGCGCAACGTGATCTCGGACGCGGACAGATGCTCGGCCACGCGACAAACAAGGTTAACAGAGTTTACAGGCAGGCGATCGCATGCAAATTTGTCGATCGATACAAACTCTATGGGGGAGTGTGATGAAGCAGTTTTTTGCAGGGCTAGTCGGTCTGTTTGTAATCGCGGCGTGTGAGGCGACGTCGACGACGAATTTTTCACCCGTTGTCATTAATCAAGGTGTCGTTGCCAATGAAGGGCTGACGATCAAGGCGGTTGACGGATCTTTTGAGCTGCGCGGCGGCGAACGTTTCCAGACGCCATTCTCGGTTGTGGCGTGGCGCGGAAGCTGTCCTGGCTTTAAGGGCGGTCAGGATTCTGAGCTGTTGACCCAGTACACGGCGGCCAAGAATTGCGGCTCTAAGGCTGTCACGATCGAGCTGGACAATGGCGAGAAGCTTTACGGCGTGTTGTTCCTGGGCACCGCGTTGCGTTCGTCAACCGGGCCATCGGCGCAGTCATACTATGTGACCATTCCGAATGGGCGGATCAATGAAGCTCTGAATGGCAACATCACTGTCGCCTATGAGAAGGTTAAATGGGTGTCGAGCTGGAGCGATGGCAGCCGCAGCAACAAAAACTGGTATAGCTGGGTGTTGTGGATGTCTTCGGTTCCGCTGTAGCGGCGCGTAAGCACGATCGGACCCTGGAAAGATGAAAGGGGACGCGGCAATGCATGTCTTGATGGAAGGCAAACCTTTTGGACGCCTTTGCCGCGTCCTTTTGAGCTTGGCTGTGGTGTTTGGGTTGAGTTTTCCAGCGCTCGGACAAGCTAAACCGCAATGGCGGACAATCGATTTTGTTGGGCGCCTGGCCGATGTGTCTGCGTCTGACGAAGAAGTCCTGGCCTATGTTGAGGGTCGCGATGTCGGTTCATGGGTCTTGCGGGCCGGGCGGACGCTTTATGCCTTGCCGCCCGCCTGTGTTCCTGGTCGTGCCTTTGGCGATACCGGCGAGGGCCGCGATTTTGGCGATAAGGGTGAAGGCCGCGAGTTCGGTGATACGGGCCAGGGCCGCCAGTTCGGCGATACGGGAGAGGGCCGCGACTTTGGTGATATCGGTCAGGGCCGCGAGTTCGGTGATACGGGTCTGGGCCGCGAGTTTGGTGATACCGGTCAGGGCCGCGAGTTCGGTGATACGGGTCTGGGCCGCGAGTTTGGCGATACAGGTGAGGGCCGCGAGTTTGGTGATACCGGTCAGGGCCGCGAGTTCGGTGATACAGGCCAGGGCCGCGATTTTGGTGACACCGGCCAGGGCCGCGACTTTGGCGATACGGGTGAGGGCCGCAACTTTGGTAGCGCCGGCGACGGCCTCGATTGTCAAATCAATGCTGCGCAGGACGATATCGTCATCCGCGGGCAAGGGCATTTGATCGGCACGGGTTATGCCTACAGCCTCAGCGACGGGCTGAAATATCAGGTCACGGTTGTGCGCGAGTAATCCTGGTGCTCCATGATGTCAATCACTGGATGTGGTGACTGTTCATCAATTTCAGTGCTATGTGCTTCTTCTAGTCCTACTACGTTACGCGCGAATTCTATCACACCGCACTGCATACCTAAGCAAATCCCAAAGAATGGAAGCCGTAAAATATGCGCGCACCAATGAGCTTCCA
>JBCCMX010000108.1:0-7396 GCA_039026135.1 Pseudomonadota bacterium
AAGGCAAGGACGAGCTGGCCCTGACCTTGTTTATGGCCACCCATAACAGATTGGGTGAAATGATGCTCGAGGCGTTCGATACGCCCGGAACGCTGGACCGGAAGGTCAAGGCGGTTGTGACCGCCTATTGTACTCTGGCTGACGAAGACTGGCTGTTATTCTCGTTTCACCTCGTCTCGCTCAACAAGTTTGTGCCTTATGATACCCGACGCGATGATGATCCGGTCAGCGTTCTGGAAACACTGATTGCCGGCTTGATGCAAAATGGCGAGATTCCAAAAGCGGATCCGTCCGTCATGGCCGCGATGTGTCTCGGCATTATGATGCAATCTGGGCTGAACAAGATTTACAGCCGCCTATCCGGCCCCCTCAGCGAGCATATCGACACGTTCACGCGCGCTATTCTCGCCATTCTTCGTCAAAAGTAACTCGATCCGATTGGAGCTCTCGCCATGATACGCGGTTTTCTGTTCACGGTTATCTACTACCTCTTGTCCGTCATCTATGTCCTTGTCTCGCTGCCTTTCCTCGCCGTGCCAGGGCGCGGGCCGGTCAATGCGATCATTCGCTCCTATACCCGTGCCATCAATATTGCGCTGCATTGGGTCGGCGGCATCAAGAAAGAGGTACGCGGACGCGGGCATCTGCCAGAGGGCGCCTTCATCATTGCCGCCAAGCATGCAAGCTGGGGCGACGGCTTCATGATCTATCCCGAGATCAAGAACCTCGCCTTTGTCACAGGTGATCATCTGGAAAAGTTCCCGCTGGTTGGCGGCATTCTGCGCAAGCTCGGCGCGATTGTCATCGACACATGTGGCGGCGGTGAGCGCAAGGCCGCTTCGCTGGCCGAAGGGATGCGCCGGGCCAAGGATGAGGGCCGGCGGATCCTGATCTATCCAGAAGGCCACCTGGCCCCTATCGGCTATCACTTCCGCTACAAGCCGGGCGTCTGGCATATGCAACAAGCCATGAATGTTCCGATTGTGCCGGTCGCGACCAATCTGAACTGTTTCTGGCAACAGGAGGAGATCCTGAAAAAGCCCGGCACAGCCGTGCTCGAATTCCTGCCGCCGATCCCGCCCGGCCTGCCGAAAGACGAGGTGATGGCCCGGCTCACAGACGCGGTGGAAACACGCTCAGCTGAGCTGATCGCCGAAGCCACCGGCGCGCCGGTTCGCCCAACGGTCTTGCTGCCGGACCCCGAGAAAGGCACGCTCGCCAGCGCGACCACACCCGCACCGGCCTTAAAGCCTTAAACCTTGCCAGGCGGGCCAGAATGGCGGCAAAACGACCACGGGCTTGCCCAAAGGCTTGATCTCGGCGCATAGCGGGCCCAATCTGTTGTTTTCAATATGGTTCACTTCATGGAACCGGCCCGGAGAGACCGTTGCCAGACAGCCATTATAAACAGGACAGTGCACCAGCCCCGCTGATCGACAATTTCGGCCGGGCGGTGACCTATTTGCGGCTGTCGGTCACGGATCGATGCGACCTGCGCTGCACCTACTGCATGGCCGAAAAGATGCAGTTCCTGCCCAAAACCGATCTGCTTACCCTTGAAGAGCTTGAGCGCATCGCCAATGCCTTCATCGCCCGCGGCGTGCGCAAGGTTCGCATTACCGGCGGCGAACCGCTCGTGCGCCGGGACATCATGACACTGATCGAACGTCTCGGCCGGCGGCTGGGGCAGGACCTTGACGAGCTGACGCTGACAACCAATGGCACCCAGCTGGCGACCTATGCCAGAACGCTGCACGATTTCGGCGTGCGCCGGTTGAATATCTCGCTCGACACGCTCGATCCGGATCGGTTCAAGACCATTACCCGGCGGGGCGATTTCGATAAGGTGATGGCAGGCATTGATGCTGCGCTTGACGCTGGCCTGCAGGTCAAAATCAATACAGTTGCGCTGAAGCATGACAATATGGACGAAATCCCGGCCATGGTTGAATGGGCTCATGTGCGCGGCATGGATATGACGCTGATCGAAGTCATGCCGATGGGCGATTCCGGCGAGGACCGGTTTGACCAATATGTCCCGCTAACCATGGTGCGCGACGCGCTTGAAGCGCGCTGGACACTCACCGACCTGCCGCGCACCGACACATCGGGCGGGCCGTCCGCCTATACGCAGATCGCCGAGACTGGCGGCAAACTTGGCTTTATCACGCCGCTGACAAATAATTTCTGCGCCGGTTGCAATCGGGTTCGCGTCACCTGTACTGGCCGGATTTACATGTGTCTTGGCCAGGATGACCATGTCGACCTGCGGGCCGTTCTGCGCGCCAATCGCGAGTGTGACACCGCCCTCAATGCCGCGCTCAATAAAGCCCTCGGCGCCAAGCCGGAAAAGCATGATTTCAGGATTGATCGCCCCGGCGATGCCCCGGTGCTCGACCGGCACATGTCGGTGACGGGGGGATAGAATGGCGAGGCTCCATTTTCTCGGCCGCCTGGTCGATGTCACCGGGCACCCCTCTGAGACAGTCGATCTGCCGGCCGCGCTGACAGATACGTCCAGCCTGCGCCAATGGCTCGATGATCGCGGCGCGCAGGATGGCGCGTTTCTTGACCCGACCGTCCGCGTGGCGATCAATGACGAACTGGTTATCGAGCCTGCCGCGATCGCCAATTCAGATGAGATTGCCTTCTTGCCGCCTGTCGGCGGTGGTTAGACCCCCGACATGATTTCGCTCGTGAACCATCCCTTTGATCCGGCTGAAACGCTTCGCGATTTTACCGCCGAGGCAAGCGATGCCGGCGCGATTGTCAGCTTTACCGGACAGGTCCGCCCCACCGCCAAATCAGGTCCGGTCAGCTGTCTACATTTGCAGGCCTATTCGCCGCTGACCGAGAACGGGATGCGCGCCGCCGTTGAGACGGCCAGACGCCGCTGGCCGATCAGTGCGGTTCGGGTCATTCACCGGATCGGTGACATGGCGCCAGGCGAGGCAATCGTCTTCGTGGCCACTGCGTCTGCGCATCGGCGCGCCGCCTTTGAGGCTGCAGATTTCCTGATGGACTATCTGAAGACCGAAGCGGTGTTCTGGAAAAAAGAGACTGGCCCGGCCGGCGCGGCATGGATTGAACCGCGCGCCGAAGACTATGAAGATCGCGCGCGATGGGCGCTAAGTGGAGACAATTGAACGTGGCCGGCATTGACGAAACCCTTCCCTTCATCCCTGTCCGCATTGCCGTCCTGACGGTCAGCGACACGCGCACGCTGGAGAATGATACATCCGGCGATTTACTGGCCGAGCGGATTGCGGGCGCCGGCCATGAACTGGCTGATCGCAAACTCCTGCGCGATGATATTCCCTCCCTTCGCGCTGCCGTACAGGCCTGGATCGACGATCCGGCGGTCGATGCGGTCATCTCGACCGGCGGCACGGGACTGACCGGCAGAGACGTCACGCCCGAAGCGCTGACGCCGCTGTTCGACAAGACGATTGAGGGTTTTTCCGTCGTCTATCATCAGGTCAGCCTTGAGACCGTGGGTCTGTCGACCCTGCAATCGCGCGCTGTCGCAGGTCTTGCCAGCGGCACCTTCATTTTCTGCCTGCCCGGCTCGAACGGCGCGGTTAAAGATGGATGGGACAAGGTAATCTCGTTCCAGCTCGATAGCCGCCACAAACCGTGTAATCTCGTTGAGATCATGCCGCGATTGATGGAAACCTGAGCCATGGGCGATCTGACCCATATCGGTCCGGACGGTCGCGCACGCATGGTCGATGTCGGCGACAAAGCAGACACTGTGCGGACCGCAACGGCGCGCGGATGCGTCCACATGGCGCCCGACACACTGGCGCTTGCGGTCTCGCGGGACACCAAAAAGGGTGACCCCATCGCAGTGGCCGAACTCGCCGGCATTATGGCGGCCAAAAAAACCGCTGATATTATCCCGCTTTGTCATCCCCTGCCCCTCACCGGCATCAAGGTCGCCATCGAACCGGCCACAACCGGCACGGCGCTCGCGATTGAAGCCACCGTCAAAACCAGCGGCAAAACGGGCGTCGAAATGGAAGCCCTCACGGCGGTGACCACCGCGGCGCTGACGCTCTATGACATGCTCAAAGCAGTCGATAAGGCGATGGTCATCGGTGATATCGAGCTGGTCCTGAAGACAGGCGGCAAGTCCGGCGATTACAAGAAGGCTGGCGCATGACCGCCCTGATCGGCGTGGACGAGGCGCTTCAACTGATTGCGCAGCATCGGGTCCAGCCCGCTTCTGCAAGCATCGCCCTGGACAAAGCGCTCGGACAAACGCTCGCAGAGCCGGTCGTCGCCAAACGCACACAGCCGCCCGGCGCGGTATCTGCCATGGACGGATATGCCGTTCGCCTCGCAGATGTCGCCGCGCAAGGCGCGGCACTGTCTGTGATCGGGGTTGCGCCAGCCGGCCAGCCCTTTGAAGGCGCGGTCGCCCCCGGCCAAGCGGTGCGGATTTTTACCGGTGCACAATTGCCGGTTGGCGCTGACCATATTGTCATTCAGGAAGATGCTGATCAGACGGGCGATACCGTCACGTGTAATGGCGCCTGGCAGAGCCCGCGCCATGTCCGCCCCGCCGGGCTGGACTTCAAACAAGGCGAGGTCCTGATCGCGCCCGGCACGCGGATCGGTCCAGCAGAACTGATGGTCGCAGCGGCGGCAAACCATGACCACCTGACGGTCCATAAGCCGGTCAAGGTCGCCATTCTTGCCAATGGAGACGAGTTGAAGCGGCCCGGCAGCGACCTCAAGCGCGGCGATATTGTCAGCTCAAACCCCCATGGTCTCGAGGCTCTGGTCGCCCAATGGGGCGGCGTTCCGCTTGATCTCGGGATCGCCGCTGACAGTGTAGAGAGTATTCGCGCGCTCATCGACAATGCCGGAGATGCTGACATTATTCTGCCCGTCGGCGGTGCCTCTGTCGGCGACTTTGACTATATGCGCCAGGCGTTCGATGAGGCGGGGTTCGATCTTATCTTCTCAAAGATCGCGGTTAAGCCCGGCAAGCCGACCTGGTTTGCGCGGAGGGGTGAGACCCGGGTGCTCGGCCTGCCCGGCAATCCGGCATCGGCCTTTGTGTGCGCGCATCTGTTTCTCGGCGCGCTGATGGGCACGCCGCCGCCAAGATCGGTCACAGCAAAGCTTCAATCGCCCATGAAGGCAAACGGGCCGCGGGCAGAATATGTCCGCGCGACTGCCGCCATCTCTGATCAAGGCGTGGTGACGGCCACACCGCTGCCCGATCAGGATAGCTCTCTGCTCGTACCTTTCCTGAACGCCAACTGTCTGATTGTCAGGCCGCCAGCGTCAGGCGCGCTGGACGCCGGCGCAACAACTGACATCGTGCTGATTGGCCGAGGGCTGGGCCTTTAGGCCGTGCCGGGCAGCCGCCGTCGCCTGCTAGTCATCTGCGAACTTCAAATAATGCGCCTCGCGCTCGGCTTTGGACATGCCGACGGTCTCGTCGACAAACTGGTTTCGCGCCGCCCGTGTGGCGAACACCCAGATACAGACCGTGTCGCGGCTGTGATAGATGGCTTTCAGCTCATCATCGATGTCGCAAATTTCAGCTGGGATATCGGCTTTGATGCAGAACATATGGACCCAGTTCGCTATTCGGCATTCTTGTTGATCTGGTCATGGCCCCGGCCGCGCTTCAGCACCTTGGACACCGTATTCCTCAGCGCATTGTCAGCGACCCCGACCACACGTCGCAAGGGCTGCTCCGGGCGTCCCAGAAAGGAAGTGACGTGAAAGTAATCGGTCTCGTCGGGCGAGATTTTTGAGAAATAATAGTTCGACACGCAGCATCGCGGATGCTCGCTCAAATTGGGGCTGACCGAATGCCAGCTGGTCTTGTTCGTCTCCATCACGACGAGGCGGTTCTGGCGCGACACAATCGTTTTTGGCGTGCGCCGGTCATCACTCCACAGCTCGAAATTGCAGCCATTGGCTTCGACCCAATCGGGGCTGACATAGTAAAGCAGGTTCAGCCTGCGATAACGCTCGCGGCCGGCATCATGGCTATTGTCGATATGCGGGTTGAGATAGTCGCCCGGGAACATCATGGACAGACCGCCGGCATAGAGTTTCGGGTCCGGCTCAATCGCCTGCAGCCCGAGAAGCCCCGCAATCAGATCGACAACTTGTTCACTCTGAAAGGCGTAGGTGATGTCGCTGAGCACCTCATCATAGGCGCTCAGATTGGCGCTCGTCTTCTTGCGCTCGCGGAATGTGTCGCGGTCGAAAAAACCGTCACCATTGCGCGGAAAGGCGGCGTAAATGGCCTCGACGTCTGCTTGCGGCAGAAGATCATCAAGCACGAAATGGCGCGTTGATGTCTCGGTCGGATGGGTCCACTGGCGCGCAATATCGTCCTGGCAGGCGGTTATGCGCGCGACCAGGTGTTCGACAATACGCGCCTTGCGATGATCGGATCGATCCATTTTGCTCCGTTCCCGCCCTCTTGGTGCGTCAGCGCTCAGCCTAGCGCCAAGCCTACTCCCACTCAATCGTGCCGGGCGGTTTGGAGGTGATATCGTACACCACGCGGTTGACGCCCTTGACCTCATTGATGATGCGCGTTGCCACGCGGCCGAGAAAATCGTGCGGATAGGGATAGTAGTCCGCCGTCATCCCGTCCGTGGAGGTTACCGCCCGCAGCGCCAGCACCGCCTCATAGGTGCGCTCATCGCCCATCACGCCCACCGTGTTGACCGGCAACAGCACAGAGAAAGCCTGCCAGATCTCATCATACAGGCCCGCCTTCTTGATCTCGTCGATATAGATCGCATCGGCCTTGCGCAGCGTATCGGCTTTGTCCCGCGTGATCTCGCCCGGAATGCGAATGGCAAGGCCCGGCCCCGGAAACGGATGACGCCCGACAAAGGCGTCCGGCAGGCCGAGCTCACGGCCCAGCGCGCGCACCTCGTCCTTGAAAAGATCACGCAGCGGTTCGACCAGCTGCATGTCCATGCGCTCGGGCAGACCGCCGACATTATGGTGGCTCTTGATCGTCACAGACGGCCCGCCAATCGCCGACACGCTTTCAATCACGTCCGGATAGAGCGTGCCCTGCGCCAGGAAATCAGCGCCGCCAATCTTGCGCGCCTCGTCTTCAAACACATCTATGAACAAGCCGCCGATGATCTTCCGCTTCGTTTCAGGATCACTTACGCCCTCTCACGCGTTGAGAAATAGGTCTTGCTCCTCTGCATGAACGAGCGGCAGATTATAGTGATCGCGAAACATGCCCACGACCTCGGCCGCTTCATTTTCGCGTAAAAGGCCGTGATCGACGAACACGCAGGTCAGCTGATCACCGATCGCCTCATGGATCAGCACCGCGGCGACCGAACTGTCCACCCCGCCCGACAGGCCGCAAATCACCCGGCCTTTACCGACC
>JBCCMX010000109.1:0-7388 GCA_039026135.1 Pseudomonadota bacterium
CAGCGACGTCCCGCACTTGCGCCTCGATCGCTTCGGGCCCCATATCCTCGGCCGGCGTATTGACCATATCGCGCAGGCGGATAATCGCGCTGGCCTCGCGGGCAATGGCCTCGCTGTCGGCGCCTGTCCCGATCACCAGGCTGGGCGGCGCCTCGGCTTTGGAGAGATAACGGTCAAACCGGTAGGCGCCGTCCGCCCAGCCAGCTGCGATCTGCGCCAGATCAAGACCGCCCTGCGCCGCGATCTCATAAGCACCCGCCTTCAGCTTGGCGGACAGGCCCGCAACCGCCAGCGCATCGCCGCCCTTGCCAAGGCCGTAGAGAACACCGCTCAGCGTCCCGTCACTGGTCGCCGACAACACCGTCTCGCCGCTACCGGCCTTGAAGCCCTGCGCGGTGGCCATCGCGGCGAGATCATCCGGCAGGCTGAGACCGCTATCCCATGCCGCGCTGCCCACCAGATAGATCGGAACAGGCGCCTCGGCGGCGGCGACAAAGCTTGGGGGAAGCGACATGCAAAATCCTCTGGTTCGTTAATCGATCTGCCCAATTTGTTAACCAAATGGTGATCAGCTCATGGAAGATAAAACTTCTTACAGCGCCGGAGCGTGTCCCATGTCCAGTGTCAATTTGACCCCATACACAGTCGGCTTGCTCGCCATGGCCACGCTTGGCGGGTGTGCGACAACGGCTGAACAAAGCCCGGAAGCCAAGGAACTGGCTGCCTATCAGGCCGCCATGGAAGAAGCCATGGCCCCCGCCACGCCGGAAGAAATCGCGATGGCAGAGCGCTCTGACCCGATCCGCCGGGTCAGCTTCTGGGCCGAGGAATACCGCAAGGATCAGGCAAACCTGGACACCACTTTGCGCTTCATGCGCGCCCTGCGCGCAATTGGCAGCCATGATCGCATCCTCGAAATTGTCCAGCAGTCTTATCCGCTACACCCCAAATCGCATGAACTGCTGCTCGAACTTGGCCGCTCTTTCATGGATCAGAACAAGCCCAATGACGCCGCCGCCGCCTTTGTGCGCGCCGCCGATTACTCGCCGCAAGATGTCGCCGCCCCGCTCGCCGCGCTCGGTCTCGCCTTTGATCATATGGACCGCCACGACGATGCCCAGGAAGCCTATCGCGAAGCGCTCGCGCGCCAGCCTGAGCGTCTGTCCACCCTGTCCAATTACGGCATCTCTCTGGCACTGACCGGCGATCTGGCCGAATCAGAGGCGGTCCTGCGCAAGGCCGTCAGCCTGCCGGGCGCCAGCCCGCAAATCAAACAGAACCTTGCCCTGGTCCTCGGCCTGCAGGGCCGGTTCGATGAGATGCTCGCCGTCGACCCTGATGCGCCGCGCCAAACCGTCGAAGCCAATAAAAGGGCGCTGCAAAACATGCTGACACCGGTGCGCACCTACCAGTCGCTCGAAGAGCCTGCTGCGCCATCTGAGGAGATGCCATCGGTGGATGAAGCGGTGATCGAGGAAGACCGTTTCGACGAGCCGCTGCCGGCCCTGGCCAGCCCAAAGACGGACAGCGCGCTTAGCGGCGGACCGCAAAGCGAGATTGTGCTTCGCCCCAAACTGCGCGGCGCGCAGGACGGTTAGTCTCAGCTTCGGCTTCGCCGTCTGCTTTGTCTACGGCTCCTGCATGGCCGTGACCTTGATATAGGCTGGCCCAAGCACGACGAGGAAGAGAACAGGCAGGAAGAACAGGATCATCGGAACCGTCAGCTTGGCTGGCAGGGCCGCCGCCTTCTTTTCCGCCTCAGACATACGCATGTCGCGGTTTTCCTTCGACATCACGCGCAAGGCATCCCCCAGCGGTGTCCCGTAGCGCTCGGCCTGCGCAAGCGCCATCGTCACTGACTTCACGCCCTCATGACCGGTCCGCTTGGCCAGATTGTCATAGGCATCACGGCGGTCCTGCAAATAGGCGAGCTCGGCTGTGGTCAGCTGCAGCTCTTCGGCAAGCGCGATCGACACGGTGCCGATTTCCGCACCGACTTTGCCAAACGCCATTTCGATCGACATGCCCGATTCCACGCAGATCAGCATCATGTCCAGCGCATCAGGAAAGGCCTTCATGATCGAGGCCTGGCGCTTTGAGACAAGGTTGGACACATACATGTTTGGCGCATAGAAACCGGCTGCGGCGCCAAAGACGATTGAGCCATATTTCATCTGTGTCGACAGATCATGATCGTTGACAAAGAAGATATAAACAAACGCGCCGACCGCCCCGATAAATGGCAGGAAGAAACGGCAGAAATAGAAAATCGCCAGTGGCCGCGGTCCGCGCATACCGGCCTGTTCCAGTTTTGCCGCAATGGTCGGGTCTTCCAGTATCTTCTGAAGATCAAGCTTCTGCGTAATCTGGCTGATCGCGCCGCTTGAGTCCTTTTTCAGACCCTTTTGCTCGATCGAGGCGCGGCTCGCCCGGCGCAGCTTTTCGCGCTGCTCGGTCACCTGTTTCAGACGCGTCTCCAGCTTGTCGCCTTTCAGCGCCGGCAGCATCACCGAGGTAATGGTGGCAAACATGGCCAGCGCCGCGAACATTGACGCGAGCGTACCTGGATCACTCAGACTTTCGGCAAAACCGCCCATGTCTCCCCCTAGACCTCGAAATTGATCATCTGGCGCATCACAAAGATGCCAATGCTCATCAAACACGCGCCCATGAACAGGATCATATGCCCTGTCGACGTGATGAAGAGTTCCATGATGTATGCAGGCGTTGTCAGGTAGACCATGAACGCCACGGCAAAGGGCAGACAGCCAATAATCATGGCCGAGGCTTTGGCTTCCGAAGACAGCGCCTTGATCTTCTCACGCATCATTTTGCGCGAACGGATCACAAGCGACAGGTTGCCCAACGCCTCGGACAGGTTACCACCAGCCTTGGCCTGAATAGACAGCACAATCACGAAGAAGTTCACCTCAGACAGCGGCACGCGCTTGTAGAACTGCTGCAGGGCGCGATCCATGGTCATGCCCATCTGAACATTGTCGGTCAGCCGTTTGACTTCCGGGCCCAGCGGCGCCGGGCTTTCCTTGGCAATGATCTGCAGACACTCGGTCAAAGGCAGACCGGATTTTACGCCGCGGACGATGACATCAATACCGTCAGCAAACTGGTTGAGCATTTTCTTGTTTCGGCCCTTGGCAAGGAAACCGAGAATCCAGCGTGGCAACCCAACACCGCCGGCAAATGTTGCCGCCGCAATTGTCACAATCCGGGCCGCTTCGGGGCCCAGGATCTCCTGTAGATCGAAACCCATGACCGGCGGCGGGCCGGCCGCGCCTGAATACCAGGCCAGGATGCCAAAAACGATGCCCATAATCGCAGACGCGACCCAGAATGTGCTGACCGGAATATCAAGACCAGCCTGCATCAGCTTGGCATCAATACCATTCGACATCAGCGATTTGCGGCGTTCTTGGTCTTCCTCGCGCAGCTTTTTCAGCATGTTTTGCGTTTGCTTGCGCCGGGCGACATTCTCGTCGGCCTTCTCGCGGCCATTCCCGCGCACGCGGCCATCTTCGGCAAACTGCTTGGCCCGCTTGGCCGCCCGCTCGGTGTCGGATGTCCCCGTCAGCGCCACGCCAAGGCCGGCAATGACCAGAAAAGCCAGAGCACCGATAATGTAGATGATTTCATTTGTGCCGAGATCCATGGCTAGTCCAGTGCATCCAGGGCTGTGGCAAGGTCTTGCTCAAGATTGTAATAGGACGCGCGTTCCCAGAACTTCGGACGGCCGATCCCAGTCCCGCGATGGGTCCCCTTGATCTTGCCGTCCTCATCCTCGCCGTCGATTTCATATTTCAGGATGTCCTGCAGCACGATTGTATCGCCCTCCAGACCCATCACTTCCGTCACGCACATGATGCGCCGCGACCCATCGCGCAGACGCGAGGCCTGAACGACAACATCGATCGAGCCCACAATCATTTCGCGAATGGTCTTCGCCGGCAAGGTAAAGCCGCCCATCGTAATCATTGACTCAACACGGCTCAGCGCCTCGCGCGGACTATTAGCGTGCAGCGTGCCCATCGAACCATCGTGGCCGGTATTCATCGCCTGCAGCAAGTCAAAGGCTTCCGGCCCGCGAACCTCACCCACGATGATCCTTTCAGGACGCATCCGCAGACAGTTTTTCACCAGTTCGCGCATGCTGACAGCGCCAGAGCCCTCAATATTTGGTGGGCGTGTTTCAAGGCGCACAACATGCGGCTGTTGCAGCTGCAATTCAGCACTGTCTTCGCAGGTGATGACGCGCTCGCCAGGTTCGATAAAGCCGGTCAGACAGTTCAGAAGCGTGGTCTTGCCCGAGCCGGTACCGCCAGAGATCAGTACATTACAGCGCGAATGGCCAATGATGCGCAGGATTTCCGCACCGGGTTCAGAGATCGACTTGAAGTTGACAAGGTCCTGAAGCTTCAGCTTGTCCTTCTTAAACTTACGAATGGTGAGCGTGGGCCCGTCAATCGCCAGCGGTGGGGCAATCACGTTCACACGCGAGCCATCCAGCAGACGCGCGTCACAGATCGGGCTGGAATCATCGACGCGGCGGCCAACCTGGCTCACGATGCGCTGACAGATATTCATCAGCTGGGCATTGTCGCGAAAGCGGATATTGGTCCGCTCAATCTTGCCGTTCACTTCGATATAACAAGTGTCAGCGCCGTTCACCATGATATCGGCAATGTCATCGCGCGCCAGCAGCGGCTCCAGCGGACCATAACCCAGAACATCATTACAGATATCGTCCAGCAGGCTTTCCTGATCGGAAATCGTCATCACGAAATTCTTGATCGAGATAATCTCGACAACAATGTCGCGGATCTCTTCGCGCGCGCTGTCCTGGTCCAGCTGCGCCAGCTGGCCAAGATCGATCGTATCGATCAGTGCGTTAAAGATCGTGGTTTTGGTGGCATAATATTCTTCCGACCGATCGGTTACCTTGGTGACCTTTTCAGCCGCGACATCCGGCGGCGGCTTGAGCGCAACCTCTTTGGCAGGCGCCTTTGGCTTGGCCTCAGGTGCAGACGGCTTCTTGGCTGCGGCCGGCGCGGGCTTTGGTGCCTCAGGCTTGGGCGCTGGTTTCGGCGCGGGCTTGGCGACGGGCGGGGCGGCTGCTGCAGGCGCAGCAGGACGCGCAGCACCAGATGTACGTTTGCCAAATGCCATCGTGAACCCTCTTGTGTCGCTTATTTACCGAGCAGCTTTTGCAGCAGTGATTTGGTTGGCTGAATGGCATCGCGGCCCGTCATCACGGTCGCAAGATAATCAATCGCCAGGGACGGTTTCGCCGCCGGATCCGTCTCGGAAATCATCTGGCCATTATTCGATGCGGTGCCGAACAGTTGCGGATCAAACGGCAGGATCACTTCCGGCTCCACGCCAATCGCCGCGGCAAAATCCTTGACCGGAATTTCAGGCCGCTTCGGCACGCCCATCATGTTGATGATCAGCCGCGGCGGGCGATCATTCGGGCGGTCAGCCTTGACCTGATCGATCATGTTCTTGCCATTGCGCAGGGAGGCAAGGTCCGGCTGGCAGACCAGCACAACCTCATCAGAGGAAATCAGCGTCTGATACAGCCAGCCATTCCAGCCATGCGGCAGGTCCAGAACAACATAGGGCATCATGCGCCGCACACTGTTGATCACAGTGGCATAGGAATCATCATCAATATGGATCACCTGATTGACGCTGGCTGGCGCTGCGAAAAGCGACAGCCGATCCGTCGCCTTTGACAACAGCTTGGCGACAACCGCATCATCAATCCGATCCGGGTCCATCAAGGCGTCCAGCACGGTCTGCTGGCTGTCATGATTAAAGTCGAGCGCAGTTGTGCCGAAGGACAGATCAAGGTCGACAAGCGCGGTATTGACCATTGTGTTTTCAGACAGGGCCCAGGCCAGATTATGCGCAATCGTCGAGGCGCCGACACCGCCCTTCGCACCGATCACGGAAATCGACTTGCCGACAAAGGGCGCATCCGGATCCGAGAAGAGATCACCAATCGCGCGAACAACCTGTACCGGCGAGACAGGCGGAACCAGATACTCGCTCACCCCGCGCGCCATCAGCTGGCGATACAGCGGAATATCATTCGTCGCGCCGATGACCATGACCTGCACGCCTTCATCACAATGACCGGCCAGCTCATCAATCTGCGCGATCATCTTGTCCGTGTCGGCTGATGATTCCAGGATCAACAGGTTCGGGGTGACATTGGACTGCAAATACTCAATCGCCGTGTCCATGCCACCTTCATGAATATCGACAACCGCCTGCATCATGCGCCGGTCAGAGGCGACAGATTCAACCAGGTTGATCGTGCGCGGCGTTTCACAGAAGGCGACAGCCGAGATCGCCGGAACCGCCCGCGAGCCACCCTCGATCGCGTCCATGTCATATGACGTGCTTGGAACCACATCGTCCTCGACCGGCTCGGAAAAGGCTTCCATATCCTTCATCGGCGGATCAAGATCGACCGACTCGGTGATCAGCTCTTCGTCGTCTTCTTCCTCGGCGAACACGTCGCCAAGTGTCGACTGAAGCTCTTCCTCAAGATCAAGGTCGAAGTCATCTTCATCAAACAGAGGCGATTCGTTGGACATGTTTCTCTCTCCCAATCGGGCTCTTCCTTAGTTCACAGCCGACGCGATAACGGCAGACTCGTCCGAGCCGCGCTCGGCACCAGTGACCGCACCCTGACGGAAAAGTTGCAGTTGCGAGTTGCGCCGGTCGATATCGCCTTCTTCAGTCGGGCGATCGCCGAAGACATCGGCTGGATCGGCAATCATCGCCGCCATGTTCTGGCGAACAGCGCAGCCAAGCGTCGGCATGTCACTGTTGGATTTGGCATCGGCAAAATCGACCTCGCCGAGCGACTGGCAATCCGGCTTGATCGCGTCATACGAGGTAAAGGCCAGGATCATCGGCGCGCGCTGTACGCCAGAGGCATCATAAGCCATGCCCTGAATTTCCTGGTAATCAATACCGCGCTGCCAGGCGATCTCGCGCGCATCTGCGGCGGCGCGAACCGCCAGCGCTTCTGTCTCTCCCGAATTCGGGATCGACATGATCAAGGGGCCATGACCTTTCGACTTATAGGTCGCAACAAAGGCCTTGATCTTGGCAATCTCGCCAAGGCGCAACTGGCTGTCTTCAGGATTGAGATCAATCTCGAGATATTCCTGCTTGGCTGCAGCGCTCAGTTCATGACGCTCCAGCGTATTGGCGCCGAAATAGCTCGGATCAACATGGCTCGCATCATTCGTCAAACAGCCTGCTAGTATCAGCAGTGCAGTCGCTGAGATCATTATGGGTCTCATGATCTGGTCCTTATTCATCGATAAATCCAACGGGCGCTTGATAGGTTTCGG
>JBCCMX010000110.1:0-7382 GCA_039026135.1 Pseudomonadota bacterium
ACCGCGAGGGCGAAGGCTGCAACGGTGAGCCAGAAAGAGATATTGTTCATCCGCGGGAAGGCCATGTCAGGCGCCCCGATCATCAGCGGCACGAACCAGTTGCCGAACCCGCCAATCAGCGCCGGCATTACCATGAAGAAGATCATGATTAGGCCGTGATAGGTGATCACGACATTGTAGAACTGTTTGGCCGCTTCGATGGCCTGGTCGCCCGCAGGCGCGCCAAAGAACTGCATAATGTGCATAAGCGGGCCGATGCCCGGCTCGGCCAATTCCCAGCGAATCAGACCCGACAGGCTGTAGCCGACAATACCGGCAACCAGCGCAAATACGAGATACAGCGTGCCGATATCCTTGTGGTTGGTCGACAGGAACCAACGGGTAAAGAAACCCGGCTTGTGGTCATGGGCATGGCCGTGATCGAGAGCGATTTCATCCATAGGCATGATCGTTGATCCTTCGTCTTATTCGGCCGAGGCCAGGCGCGTTGCGCCATCATAATTCTGAACGAGTTGTGTGGCCCCGTCCCAGTCACCGGACTTCATGGTTTCGAGCCAGTCGGCATAAAGCTCTTCGGGCACAACCCGCACCTCAATCGGCATGAACGCATGGTTCTTACCGCACAGTTCTGAGCATTGGCCGTAATAAATGCCGGTTTTCTCAACCAGGAACCAGCCTTCATTCAGGCGGCCCGGCACGGCATCCGTCTTCACACCAAAGGCCGGCACTGTCCACGAATGGATCACGTCCGATGCGGCCGTCTGATAGCGAATGTAGCGATTTTCAGGAATCACCATCGGATAATCGACGGCCAGTGTGCGCGGGCTATCAACCGTTGCGGGCTGATCTGTCGACAAGCCAACATGCAGCGGATTGGAGATGAACTCGAGCGGATAGCCATCCGCATCGACTTCGTCAGCGTAAGTATAAGTCCAGTTCCACTGGTTGCCCTGCGCCTTGATCGTGACCCAGCCTTTGGCGGCCGCATTAATGAAGATATTGGGATTATCAAAATCGCCTGACTGCGCAATGGCTTCAAGATCAGGCTCGTTTTCCTGATAGAAGAGATTGCTGAACGATGGTCCGGCGATAAGGACAAGAATAATCACCGGAATGACCGTCCAGATCACCTCAACCGTGGTGTTGTGGCTAAACTTGCGCGGCACTGGATTGGCGCGCTTATTGTAGCGCAGCACGATCCAGATCAACAGAGCCAGCACAAAGACGCTGATCGCGGTGATGATCACCAGAACGAACAGGTGGAAATCGTTCGCGCGTTCCATAATCCGCGTTGCAGGCGGCTGAGACCAGATTGCGCCGGGGGTGGGCTGGCCAGTTTCGACCGCATAGGCCGGGGCGCCTGCGAGTAGCGCGGCAAGAAAAGCAAAGATGTAACGCAAGGGGTACTCCATCCGATTTTGAAGGAGACATACGTTGATCGCCGCTGCAGGTCCAGCGAGAGAGCCAGAGACTCATAAAATGTCGCAGCCTATTCGCAAAAAGTCGCGCTCTGCGCTATAATCGCGGCGTGGGATTGGTTTTGAAGGATTCGATATGAAGAAGTATATATTCGCCAGCCTCGCCGCCTGCCTGATGGCGCCCGCAGCGATAGCTCAGGTCTTTGTCGTAGGCGGAGGACAAGGCGCTGAATGCTATAAGGCCGCAAAGGTCGACCATCTCTCGCCGCATCAGGCCGAAAGAGTATGCAGCAATGCGCTAAGAGAAAGCACGATCACGCGCGGCAACAAGGCCGCAACACACGTCAATCGCGGGATCCTGCGGATGCGCAGCGCCAAATATGAAGAAGCCCTCGATGATTATACGCGGGCGACAAAACTG
The DNA here is from genome assembly GCA_039026135.1 of Pseudomonadota bacterium. GTDB lineage: Bacteria > Pseudomonadota > Alphaproteobacteria > Caulobacterales > Hyphomonadaceae > Henriciella. Next base: position 1,840 of record JBCCMX010000110.1, read on the forward strand.
GTGCCTGATCTTGGTGAGGCCTTTGTAAACCGCGGCGCAGCCCTGATCTATCTCGGCGACTATCAGAATGCGATTCCCGCCCTGACCCGGGCCATTGACCTCGACTCAAGCCAGCTGTTCGCCGCCTATTATAATCGCGGCATCGCACGTGAAAACTCGGGCGATATCTCAGGCGCGTATGAAGACTTCAAGAAAGCCGACGAATTGCGCCCTGACTGGGATCTGGTGAAGATGCAGCTCAGCCGGTTCCGCGTTGGCTAAGACCAATCTCTGCGGGCCGCCCTTGATCTTGCCCGCAGGCCCACGCAAGTAAGGGCGATGATCCAGACACCCCTTGCTTTCGACACAGACAAGGCCAGCGCCCTGCTGGCTGAGGCCGCTCATGACGCTGATGATGGCGACATTTACGTTCAGCGTGCGCGCTCTGAGAGTTTCACATTCGATGATGGCCGGCTGAAATCGGCAGCCTATGGGACCGTACAGGGGTTTGGCCTGCGCGTCGTCGCAGGCGAAGCGGTCGGCAATGCCCATTCCGGCGAGCTGACGCTGGAAGCCATCGGGCGCGCGGCAGGCACAGCCAAACTGGCCAAACGCGGCTATACAGGCGCCCTGGCGACAGCACCGACCCCGATCAATCGGCGCCTTTACAGCCCGATCGATCCGACTGAAGCACCTGATTTTACGGTAAAAACCGGCCTTCTGGCCGAGATTGATGCCTGGGTTCGCGCGCAGGATCCACGCGTCGTGCAGGTGTCGGTGTCCCTGTCAGGCAGCCATGAAGAGATCGATATTCTAAAGCCGCGCGGCGAGCATTATCACGATGTCCGCCCGCTGGTGCGCCTGAATGTCTCTGTCACGCTGGAACAGAATGGCCGGCGCGAATCAGCCTCGTCCGGCGCTGGCGGACGGGCAGCCTCTGATGAGTGGATTGCACCGGAACGCTGGCAGGGCCTGGCGACGCGCGCGCTGAAGAAAGCGGCGGTTAACCTCGAATCCATCCCCGCCCCTGCCGGGGAAATGGAAGTGGTGCTTGGCCCGGGCTGGCCGGCTGTTTTGCTGCATGAGGCGGTCGGGCACGGCCTTGAGGGCGACTTTAACCGCAAAGGCACCAGCGTTTATTCCGGCCGCGTCGGCGAGCAGGTCGCCTCAAAAGGCGTCACCGTCATTGATGACGGCACGATTGATGCGCGGCGCGGATCGCTGTCTTTCGACGATGAAGGCACGCCGACCAACCGCACCGTGCTGATCGAGGATGGCATCCTGAAAGGCTATATGCAGGACCGGCAGAATGCACGCCTGATGGGTGTTGCGGCCACCGGAAACGGGCGCCGCGAAAGCTATGATGCCACCATTATGCCGCGTATGACCAACACGATCATGCTGGGCGGCAAGGACGATCCGCAAGAGATTGTCTCATCGATCAAACGCGGGCTGTGGGCCGTCGATTTTGGCGGCGGCCAGGTCGATATCACGTCCGGCAATTTCGTTTTCCAATGTACCGAGGCGTATCTGGTTGAAAACGGCAAAGTGGTCGCGCCGGTCAAGAATGCCACGCTGATTGGTCATGGCCCGACGGCGCTGAGCCAGGTCGAGATGATCGGCAATGACTTTGCCATGGATGACGGTGTTGGCACCTGCGGCAAGGCGGGCCAGTCTGTCCCGGTTGGAGTTGGCCAGCCGACACTGAAAATTGGCGGGCTGACCGTTGGCGGCGCGGGCTAGTTGAACACTTTCACCTGGTCAGGCTCGCCGTCCGCACGGTCATCTTCGAGCGTATCGAGATGCATGAGACGGGTCAGGAACGGGGCCAGGATGAAAAAGCCGACCGCCGCAATGATCGAGAATATGCCGACATTCCAGTAGACTTGCAGAACCACGCTTTCACCATTCTCCCCGCCGGCCGCTGTGGCCTGGGCAATCAGCGCCGCAACGGCATTACCAGCGCCTGAGGCGAGGAACCAGGCGCCCATCATCAGGCCCAGCATATTGGTCACCGAGAGCCGCGTCATGGCCGAGAGCCCCACTGGCGAGAGACAAAGCTCACCCGTGGTGTGAAACAGATAGATCAGGAAGATGAAGATGACCGGGGTGAGCCCGGCATTGGCATTCGCACCCCAGACCAGCACTAGGAAGCCAAAGCCAAGCTGGGCAAGTGCCAGGCCGAACTTGACCGGCGTTGACGGGTCGAGCCCGCGCTTGCCAAGCCAGAGCCAGAGCGCGGCGAAAAGCGGTCCGAACAGAACGATATAGATGGCGTTGATAGACTGGAACATGGAGGCCGGCACATCCCAGCCAAACATGGTTCGATTGACTTGCTCGTCGGTATAGATGTTGAGCGAAGAGCCGGCTTGCTCAAACAGTCCCCAGAACAGGACCTGCGCGGTAATAAAGACAAGCGCGACCAGAATGCGGTTGCGGGCATGCGCCGCCAGGCCCGCAACGGCGCGATACACGATATAGGCATAGACAATCGCCATGACGGCCAGAAGGATCAGATTGACGGTGGCCTGATCACGCACCAGCCACCAGATGCCGAGAACGCCAAGCGCGCTGCCAATATAGATCAGCCATTCACGGCTAAGCCCTGCAATGACGGGCGCGCGCAGCAGTTCCGGGTCGCGCGGTTCGCCGGCCCCGCGCAGAGCCGGCTTGCCCCAGATGAAGACGACCAGCCCGAACAGCATGCCAATTCCCGCCGCGCCAAAACCATAGGCCCAGCCATAAGTTTCACCGAGATAACCGGCGAGAAGCGCGCCAGAGGCAGCACCAAGATTGATGCCGACATAGAAAATGGTGAAGGCTGAATCGCGGCGCTTGTCAGTGATCGCATAAAGCGATCCAACCATTGTGGAGATATTGGGCTTGAGGAAACCGACACCGGCAATGATCAGCGCCAGGCTGAAATAGAAGACATTCAGCACGCCGGCCTCGGCTGTCCCGCCCGACGCGACGGGATCACCTTCATAGGCCATGCCAAGATGGCCCAGCACCAGCAGGATCGCACCAAACAGAACCGCCTTGCGTTGCCCCAGATAGCGATCAGCCAAAACCCCGCCAATCACCGGCGTGATATAAACGAGCGTCGTATACGCGCCGTAGAGGCCATAGGCCGCCTCGCGCTCAAACAGGAAGTGTTTGGTCAGATACAGCACGAGAAGCGCACGCATGCCGTAATAGGAAAAGCGCTCCCACATTTCGGCAAAGAACAGCACGAAGAGCCCGCTCGGATGGCCTAGAAATGTGCGCTCCGGCACGGCGCTGTCTGCGGGCTCAACCATATCACTCTTCCTGAAAGTCGCGTTGCGACCCGACAGGACCATGGCCCGCGCGCGCCCTCAACCAGTGATCTGTGATTTTTAGCTGATGTGACCAGCCTGCCTAATAGGCCAGCGCCTTGAAGACAGGGCGAACATCCCCGCCCCATTCGGTGCGGTAAAGCTCTAACAAGCGCTCCGCCGGGGTCAGGCCAGTGCGGATAATTTCGTCCAGCTCGGTCAGGAAGCCCGTCTCGTCGTCGCCGGATACAGACAGCTTGGCCCGCGCTGTCAGGCCCTGGCGCGAGATACGCAGGACATCGCGGCCAAGCGCCTGCAAGTCCCGTCCACCGGGAATAGGTGTTTTGAGCCCCAGAACACGCGCGCCCTGGCGCACTGATTCGCGTTCGGCCGCGCTCCAGTCTTTCACAAGGTCCCAAGCGGCATTAAGCGCACTCTCGTCATACAGAATGCCGGTCCAGAAGGCGGAAAACGCGCACAAACGGCTCCACGGCCCCGAGTCACTGCCGCGCATTTCCAGGAAGTTCTTCAGGCGTACTTCAGGAAAAATGGTCGAGAGATGGTCGAGGAAATCATCCAGCGCAGGCCGCTCACCCGGCAGGATCGCCAGTTTGCCCTCCATGAAATCGCGAAAGCTGAGGCCCGAAGCGTCAAGATACTCACCGCCGCGGCGGACAAAATACATTGGGACATCAAGCGCATAGTCGACATATTGCTCAAAGCCGAAGCCGTCCTCAAAAACGAAGGGCAACATGCCGGTGCGATCAGGGTCGGTATCAGTCCAGATTTGCGCGCGATAGGACAAGAAGCCGTTAGGCCGGCCATCGAGAAAGGGCGAGTTGGCGAACAAGGCGGTGCCCAGCGGCTGTAGCGCGAGCGAGACGCGGAACTTTTTCGCCATGTCAGCTTCGGAGCCATAATCGAGATTGGCCTGAACCGTACAGGTGCGGAACATCATCTCGCGGCCCAAGCGGCCGACCTTGGCCATATAGTCCCGCATGATCTTGTAGCGGCCCTTGGGCATGACCGGTGTCTCGTCCATGGACCAGATCGGACTGGCGCCAAGGCCGAGAAAGCCAATGCCGAGCGGGTCGGCAATTTCCCGCACTTCGGTAAGATGCGCGCCGACCTCATTACAGGTCTCGTGAATATGTTCCAGCGGCGCACCGGACAGTTCAAACTGTCCGCCGGGCTCCAGGCTGACGCTGGCGCCATCTTTCTTGAGCCCGATCAGATGGTCCGCCTCGACAATCGGGGACCAGCCGAAGCGGTCTCGCAGCCCCTCCAGCATGGCGCGGACCGATGCCTGCCCATCATAGGGCAGCGGGCGCAGACCGTCATGCAGAAAGCCGAACTTTTCGTGCTCGGTGCCGATCCGCCAGTCCGTCTTCGGCTTACTGCCTGCCTCAAACCACGCGACCAATTCGTCCTTGCCGCCAATCCGCGGGGCGGATTCGTCAATATCAGTGGTCGGCGTCGTCATGCCCTGCCCTCCCAGGCAATATATCTGTCGCTGGCACATAGGGTCGCTCGCGCCAGTCTCCAAGCTCCGATTGCCAGAGTGCGAGCGCGGCGACAACGGCAGTTTCCGCACGTAGAATGCGCGGACCAAGCGTCACGGGGGTGATATGGGCCTGCGCGCGGAGGAGATTGCGCTCTTTGAGAGAAAAGCCGCCTTCCGGCCCAATCAGCAAGCCCGCGACCGGATCTGCCTGTTCGCGCAGCGCCGTCGTCAGAGGGCGGGCATCGCTCGCCTCATCGCAATAAATCAGCTGTTTGTCTGGCGCCCAGCCCGCCAGCGCCTTGCCCAAGGGCAGCGCATCACAGATTTGCGGCACATCCATACGCTCTGTCTGCTCAGCCGCCTCGATGGCGACAGCGCGCAGCCGACCCGAACGGACACGCTGGGCCTGGGTATAGTCGGTGATCACAGGCTGAATGACCGACACGCCAAGCTCGCTGGCTTTCTCGATCACAAAATCGGTCCGTGTCTTTTTCAGTGGCGCGAAAAGCAGAGTAAGGGCGGGGCCCGACTCTTGCGGGCGCGTCTGGACGGTCGGCACGATGGAGACCTCACGACCGGCAATATCAAGCGCGCAATCCCACTCACCATCGCGGCCATTGAATACCCGTACATGCGCGCCGGCCTCCAAACGCATGACGCGTGTGAGATACTTTGCCTGGCCGTCCGGCAGCCTGCAGGCAACGCCGGCCGCCAGGCTTTGGTCCACAAAAAGTCGGGGAATATGAGCCATTTCAGGTGTATAG
>JBCCMX010000111.1:0-7371 GCA_039026135.1 Pseudomonadota bacterium
TGCAGCTCGAGCCCCGCAACCTTCACCGCATTGACGCGCGCATGCCCCTCGCGGCAGAGCGGGGGCACCCCGAGAGAGGTCAGCGGTTCGCGCGACGCAATCGCGACGCCATGGTGCCCGCCGCGCTGACCGAACACTTCAAGATGCGGTAAGCCCATCTGTTTGAACGCTTTTTCAGGAAACTCCTGGGTTTGGCACTTGATCTCCTGAAAGCAGATAATGTCCGGGTTCTCGGCTGCTACGAAGGCTTCAACGTTCGGCAGCCTTAGACGGATGGAATTGATATTCCAGCTAACGATTTTCAGTGGTGGTGCAGTCATCGACGTGGCTTAGGCAGGCCCGTCATTGCGGTCAATACAGCCGTCTACTGGCCTTCGACAGGCAGGGGCGTGAATTTCAGCTTTGTCACCTGAAGCGTCACCCGGCCGATATCTTCTGAATCCGCTTCGATCCGGACGGGTACGTGGGCGCCATTTGGCATCGGCGCAACATAGATGCGAAGCGGACCGTCAATGCCAGACAGATTATCCTTGTCGGACTCGCCGGCCTTATAGCCAGCGACTTTGTCCATAAACACATGGCACTCATAGGCCTGTCCGCTCCAGGCCTCGGCCTTGACGCTCTTCATGCCGTGATTGGTCAGGTGCAAATGCGTCAGCTGGCGCCCGTCAAAGATCTTCAACGGACCACCACATGGATCCGCGCCTTCCGCGCGCGGTTCAAGCGCGAACGTGATCAGCGCCGTAATCGGGTCGGTGGTATCAAGCACCTGCTCGGTGGTGGCGGCCGGATCGCCAAGATTGCCGAAACGCGGCTTGGCCGTCATTTCAAAACTGTCAGGAAGATATTTCAGGTTCACCAGGCGGTTTTTCTTGCCGTCATTGTTCTGTGAAACAAAAGCATAGCTTTTCAGACCTTCCGGCGTGGTATAGCCGCTAGCGGCCAGCTGCAGGTCATAGTTCACAAGAATATCGGCCAGACCAGTTGTCTTGACCTGGCTGTGCATGGCGTAATTTTCGGCATTCATATCCACTGTGAAATGGGCCTTACCTGAGATTGGCAGGAACAAAAGCCAGGCATTCGCCTTAATGGAATATTCCATGCGCATGGGCTGGCCGGCCTCGATTGTCGCCAAGACCGCGCCGCTCGGCGCAGGCGCAATATCGGCGACAGATCCGCCGATCAGGGCCAGCGGGGCAAGTGCAGCAAAGGCAAACAGTCGTTTCATGTTCGGGCAGCTCCGTTCGGCTTAACTTGAAACCAGGTTATATGTCTGCACGCCAAAATCAAAGCTGAACAGGGGTGCCTTACAACCGTCCCAATTAAAACGACTCGCTGCCATACGAAAGAGACGCAGGACGGTGGTTGACGCGCCGATATTGGCGGCGTAATAGCCGCGCTTCTGTTTTCAACACCTAACCAATGAGCGAGCGAGCCCATGTCCCGCGTTTGCGAACTTACAGGCACTGGCCCGATGGTCGGCAACAATGTCAGCCATTCACGTGTGCACACCAAGCGCCGGTTTCTTCCCAACCTGGTGAAAGTGTCATTGCACTCCGAAGCGCTTGATCAGAAATTCTCCATGCGTATTGCCACCAAGGCGCTGCGTACGGTCGACAAGCTGGGCGGATTGGACGCTTTCCTTGCCAAAGCCAAAGACGACACGCTGTCTGAAAAGGCGCTGAAAATTAAGCGCAATATTCAAAAGCGCCAGGCTGAGGCCTGAGCCAGTCGAGTTTTCGGGTTTGACTAAAGCGCGTCTCGGCTTCCGGGGCGCGTTTTTGTTGGGCCGGCCACTGTTTGCTTTTCGCAAAGGCAGCCCTAGTCGGCAGAGTAGACCGTGCTAGAACCTTATTCAGAAGCGTTTTTCCTCCAACGAGACACCATTTATGACCGTAATGAACGATAGCGATGCCCTGGATGGCATGAAGCCGACCCAAAAAATAAGCGTCCGCGAGGCGTTTGGGCTGGATACAGATATGGTTGTGCATGGCTTCAAGAAGCGCACAGAATACGTACCTGTCATCGATGAGAGTTACCGTTTTGATCCGCAAACGACGATTGCCATCCTGGCCGGGTTTGAGCATAATAGACGTGTGATGGTGCAAGGCTATCACGGCACGGGTAAGTCCACGCATATTGAGCAGATTGCCGCGCGCCTGAACTGGCCGATGATCCGCGTTAATCTCGACAGCCATGTCAGCCGGATCGATATGGTCGGCAAGGATGCGATTGTCCTGAAAGATGGCGCGCAGATTACTGAGTTTCGCGAAGGCATCCTGCCCTGGTCGCTTCAGAGGCCCGTTGCGATCACGTTTGATGAATATGATGCGGGCCGCCCGGATGTGATGTTTGTGATCCAGCGCGTTCTGGAGGCTTCCGGCAAGCTGACGCTGCTTGATCAGAACCGCGTCATCGAACCGAACCCGTATTTCCGCCTGTTTGCCACGACCAATACAGTCGGGCTTGGCGATACAACCGGGCTTTATCACGGCACACAGCAGCTCAATCAGGGCCAAATGGACCGTTGGAGCATTGTGACCACGCTGAACTATCTCGAGCACGATGCCGAACTTGAGATCATTCTGTCGAAAGACACTGGGGTTGATGAAGAGACCCTATCAAAAATGGTGACATTGGCGGACCTGACCCGAAACGCGTTCATGAATGGCGATCTGTCGACTGTTATGAGCCCGCGCACGGTCATTACCTGGGCGGAGAATTTCGCGATTTTTGATGATCTCGGCCATGCCTTCCGGATGACATTCCTCAACAAGTGTGATGAGCTGGAACGCCCGCTGGTTGCAGAGATGTATCAGCGCTGCTTTGCCGAAGAACTTCCTGAAAGCGCGCTTATGGTCAGTGTCGGTTAATCTGTTTTTTTAAACAGGACATGAGCTGCCCCTACCGCCAGCACCGCGCCGACGTATTGGCCCACAACAAAGCCCGGCACATCGCTAAGCTGCACCCCGGCAAACGTGTCTGACAGTGCCCGGGCAATGCTGATCGCCGGATTGGCAAAGCTTGTTGAGGCGGTCCACCAATAGCCTGCGGCGATAGTAAGGCCGACCGCCATAGGCACCGCCTCTGGCCGCCATTTCAGCGTGCCGAGGATTGCAAAGACGAGCGCAAAGGTGGCGGCGCTCTCAGCAACGATTTTGGGCAGGCCCGATCGATCGGTCTCGGCGAGCTGCAAGATCGCCAGCTCGAACATGAAATGCGCAAACCACGCCCCCATGACGCAACCAAGAATCTGCACAACGACAAAATTGATCGCGCCCGGCGGCGAAATCTCACCGCGCAGCAGGAATGCGAGTGTTACCGCCGGATTGAAATGTGCGCCGGACACCGGCCCAAGCGTTGTGACCAGAACAAAAAGGATCGCGGCTGTGGCAAGTGTGTTGCCGAGCAGTGCGACACCGTCATTTCCAGCTGAAACCTCGACCGCCAGGATACCAGAGCCAATCACCGTCGCTGTCAGCAGGAACGATCCAAGCCATTCGGCGAACAATTTGCGTGTCACGAGCCGCCCTCCCAAAGCGATGATCCGCTGATAAAGGAAGCGCAGGGCGGGTCAACAACCACAGCGAGGGTGCAACAACGGCGATAAGGCCGACGCTGGCAAATCATCACTGCATCACTGCTGATGAAGCCCTTCGCAAACCTCGATGAACGCGCTAAGTCAGCCGGATGTCCAAAACTGACGACGCCCCTTATGAGTTGTTCAAACAAGCGCTGAGCACCACGACCAAGGCGATGAGCCAGGATCGGGGGGTTGAGCTGACTTTTTCCAGCGATGGCCCGCGCGCGGAGGAGGCACGCATTGTCTTGCCGCCGCCGCCGCGTGAGCTCTCCGCGCTACTGGCTGCGCGCGCCCGCGGCGAAGCTGATGCGATTGCGCTTAAAAAAGCGCACCATGACAGCGCCGCGCATGCCAGGTCGCGTCCAAAAACCGAGCTTGGGCGTCAGGTCTATGAGGCCGCAGAAATTGCGCGTGTGGAGTCGATTGGTGCGCGTGCGATGCCGGGGACGGCCGACAATCTGGATGCTGTTCTCGCCCGGCGCTGCGAACAGGCCGGATATACAAGGATGGAGGATCGTCAGGATGCGCCGCTGGCGCCAGCCGTCGAGTTCTTGCTGCGCGAGCGTTTGACGGGCCGCGCCTTGCCGCCCGAAGCTGAAGGCATCGCGTCGATCTGGCGGGACGAGGTCAATGCGCGCGGCACCGACACGCTCGATCAGCTGATTGATCAGCTGCACGATCAGCAGGCTTTTGCGCGCAGCATCCAGAAACTGATCCGCGAGCTGACGGCCGGCGACGATCTCGGTGACATGGACGATGGTGACGACCAGGAAAGCCAGGAGCAATCTGATCAGGAGACCCAAACCCGCTCCAATGAAGAAGAGGGCGATGCGTCAGAGGAAACCGAAGGGGCTTCCATGGAGGAGCTGGAGGCTGGAGAAGCCGAAGATATAGAGGGTGAAGAGACAAACGTTTCGGTCGATCAGGACGCCGAAATGGACGCCGATGATGATGTCGATGAGACCGATGATGGGGCAAAACCGCTCCGGCCCAATTTCAAGGAAGGCGATGAGCGACCCGACTTTGTCTATAAGGCTTTTACAAAGGCCAATGACGAGGTCGCCCAGGCACCAGACCTTTGCGATGCAGAGGAACTGGAACGTCTGCGTTCTTACCTCGATCACCAGCTCGAGGGCCTTCAGGGCGCCGTCGCAAAGCTCGCCAACAAGTTACAGCGCCGATTGATGGCGCAGCAAAACCGGTCTTGGAGCTTTGATCTCGAAGAAGGTGTGCTCGATACCGCGCGCCTGACACGTGTGATTACCGACCCGACCGCACCGCTCAGCTTCAAGCAGGAAGATGACAGCAATTTTCGCGATACCGTTGTGACATTGCTGCTTGATAATTCGGGATCCATGCGCGGCCGCCCGATCATGGTGGCGGCCTTGTGCGCTGACATTCTGGCGCGAACGCTGGAACGCTGCGGCGTGAAAGTGGAAATCCTCGGCTTTACGACCAAGGCTTGGAAAGGCGGCCTTAGCCGCGAGGACTGGGTCAAAGCCGGTAAACCGGCCGGCCCAGGCCGTCTGAACGATTTACGCCATATCGTTTACAAGAGCGCTGATGCGCCTTGGCGCCGCGCGCGCCGGAATCTCGGCCTGATGATGCGCGAAGGCCTGCTGAAAGAGAATATTGACGGCGAAGCACTGCTCTGGGCGCATGATCGCTTGCTCGCCCGCCATGAGCAGCGTAAAATCCTGATGGTGATATCGGACGGCGCGCCGGTCGATGATTCGACCCTGTCGGTGAATATCGGCAATTATCTGGAGCGTCACTTGCGTCAGGTCATTGAAGAGCTTGAAACCCGCAGCCCGATTGAACTGATCGCAATTGGCATCGGCCATGATGTCACGCGATATTACAAGCGCGCGGTGACAATCGTGGATGCCGAACAGTTGGGCGGCGCGATGACCGAACAATTGGCCAGCCTGTTCGACGAAGGCGGCGATGCCCCGCGGCCTGAGGCCATGGCGGTTCCACCTCTGACACGTCAGACCTTCTTGCCGGGCAGCGCCGTCTCAGGTGATGGCGCGCCGCGCTATGGTGGTCCAAAAGTGGGCTCCGGGCGCGATGTGCGCCGCACGCGCCACTAAATAGCATACGCGCTCATGTTCTTGCCATATGCGGGCAGGAAAGAAGCACCACAACAGGCGGAAACGATGACACACAATAGCATTTTGGTGGCAAGTTTGCTTTTGCTGGCCGGCTGTACCGCGCCGCAGGATGCGCCAAGCGAGGCAGCGCTCACCGCTGAGGACTGGACTTTTGACACGGCCGCTTCTGCGCTGCGCGAGACATCGTGCCCCATGGGCGTCAGTTTTGAAAAAGCAGCAGATCTCGCGCTGTCCGTTGAGGCGATTGATCGGGGCACCCCGGCTGACAATTCGTTTCGAGGTGTGCGGTTTGTCGGCGCCTGGCATCTCATTTCTGACGATGAGCGGTTTGGCGGCCTCTCTGGGCTTGAGGCCATGGCTTCGGGCTCTCTTTTGTCCATCGCCGATACGGGCGCATGGGTTTCGATTGGCATTGATCCTGCCACGGGTAAGCCTGACGGGCTTGCAACCATGGCACCGATGCGCAGTGAGACAGGTGACATCTTGGCAAGCAAACGCCTCCATGATGCTGAGGGACTTGCCATGCGTGATGGGCTTGCGCTTGTCAGCTTCGAGCAAAACCACAGAATTGCGGCTTTCGATATCGAGGGTTGCGGTGCAGCAGCCAGGCCCGCGCCGGTAGTCGATTTACCGCGCCGCGTCGCAGGCATGAAAGTACCCGATAATCGCGGCGGCGAGGCGCTGATGCTCCGCGCTGACGGGACTTTGCGTGTTGGTTTTGAGTTTACAAGCGACGATGGCGCCGCGATCGGTACGGTTCTGACAACCGGAGATTTAGCGGACATCTCTTTTGAGGATTTGCCGCCGTTCTACAAGCTGACCGGCATGGACATAGACGGCGATCTGACGGCCCAGCTTTACCGCGCTTATGATCCGGTTCGCGGTGCGCGCATCCGGCTCCAGCTCTTAAGGGCCGGCGAGCCAATCGGCCAGGCTGATTTCAAAGGTGATCTTCCCGTCGACAACTTTGAGGGCGTTGCGATTAGCAAAGGCCCAGAGGGCCAGATCCGGATTTGGATGATTTCCGACAACAATTTCAACGACGCGCAGCGCACGCTCTTGTTCGCAGTCGATCTCGATCCGGCCACCGCGGTGCCTTGAGGATGCCGCTTGCCTTAGCGCCCGAGAATGGTATCGATCAGCCCCACGGCCTCATAGCTCGCCCAGTCAGCTTCGCCGGCCAGTTGGGCGATTTTTAAACCATCCGCGCCATAAATCACCGTTGTTGGAAAGCCCCGCCGCGCCCCGGTCTCATAGACAATATCCCAATCCTCTGGCGGTGCGTGATAGAAATCGAGCACGCCGCCCGATAGTTCGCGCAGGCGTTTTTCAGCATAGTCGCGGTCATCGGCATTATCCACGCTGATGGCGACAATTTTGAAGTCAGCCCCGCCGCGCGCGGTTTGCAGCGCGGCTAGCGAGGGCATCTCACGCTCACATGGTGCGCACCAGGTTGCCCAGAAATTGATCAACACGGTCTGGCCACCAAAGGCCAGCAAATTGGTTGCTTGTCCGCCCGGCCCGGAGAATTCTGCGCTCGGCGCCATGTCACCGCGCTCAGACGTATCGAGGTTTTCCAGCGTGCCGGTTGCGTATTTTGCAACAGGGTCGGTGTTGCCCCCTTTGGAAGAGGCGCTAAACAGCGCGTAAAGCACTGCGAGAACAATCCCGGCA